>JAWOGX010000186.1:0-18340 GCA_046496455.1 Bacteroidales bacterium
ATCGAAGATACCACGGGATTCCACAACCTACCGCCCCTGGGGATCGTGCAGCAGTGCTGGACCCATGTGAGCAAACCTTCCACCGGCCTCGCAGAGGAAGAGAACGTGATGGTGGTGCACCTCTACCCGAACCCTGCTTCCGGGAGCGTGCAGATCACTGCAGGAGTGCCGGGGGAGTGGAAAACCGTGACCCTGTTCAACACAACAGGCCAGGTGGTGGCGGAGGTCTCCTCATCCGATGAGTCCATCACCGTGGATCTGTCGCCTCTGCCCGAAGGGATCTACTTCATCCGCACTGTAAGCCGCAACGGCCCCCTGCTCTACGCCGGAAAATTAGTGGTGGTGAGATAAATGGTCATCGTGGAGAGATCTTTCTGCAATTTGCTGGTCGGGGAATAGAACAAGTGCATCACTCTTTTTGTTATTTTTGCCGATCTGTTTCACTAAAAATCCATTTGGCATGATCAGCAACAATTTTATTGAAAGACATAACGGTCCGCGCAGGGCAGATGCAAAGAAGATGCTTGAGGTGACAGGCGCCTCCAGCCTGGAAAAGTTGATAGGTGAGACTATTCCCGCCTCCATCAGGATGAAAAAGCCGCTTGCCATACCGGCAGGGATGAACGAGCTGGAGTTGCTTCACCATATGAAAGGGATTGCGGCAAAGAATAAGATTTACAGATCCTATATCGGCATGGGTTATTACAACACGATTACCCCCGGTGTTGTAACCCGAAATATTCTTGAAAATCCGGGTTGGTACACTTCCTACACCCCGTATCAGGCCGAAATCAGCCAGGGGAGGCTGGAAGCACTGCTGAACTATCAGACCATGGTCTGTGACCTTACCGGATTACCCCTTACCAACGCTTCTTTGCTTGATGAGGCTACTGCGGCAGCAGAAGCGATGATCATGGCTTTCAATGCCCGTTCGAGGGCAAAGGTGAAAGCGGAAGCCAACCATTATTTTGTGGATGAAGGGATTTTTCCCCATACCCTGGAGGTGATGAAAACCCGTGCGCTGCCGCTGGGTATTGACCTGGTGGCCGGAAGCTTCACCAGGGCATCCCTGGATGAATCTTTTTTCGGTGCCATGGTGCAGTACCCGGATCAGTTTGGTGAGATCAGGGACTACAGTGTGTTTGTGGAAGCTGCCCATCAGCACGAAATCATAGTGGCAGTTGCCGCCGACCTCCTCAGTCTCACCTTGCTTACCCCTCCGGGTGAATGGGGGGCCGACGTTGTGCTGGGTACTACCCAAAGGTTTGGCATCCCGATGGGTTTCGGTGGCCCGCATGCTGCCTATTTTTCTACCAGGGAGGATTACAAGCGCCATATACCCGGACGGATCATCGGGGTATCGGTGGATGTTGAAGGCAACCGTGCCTTAAGGATGGCCCTTCAGACCCGCGAACAGCACATCAAACGTGAAAGGGCTACTTCCAACATCTGTACTGCCCAGGCTCTCCTTGCCAATATGGCCGGGTTCTATGCAGCTTACCACGGCCCGGCAGGACTGAAAGAAATCGCACGGCACATCAACATCCTTACAGGTGTTCTCGCTGCTGAAGTGGAAAAATATGGATTCCGTCAGCTGAACTCAGCATTCTTCGATACGGTCAGGATCCAACTTCCGGAGAATATCACCGCTGACCAGGTTAAAAGCATTGCGGAGAAGAAAAGGATTAACCTGAGGTATATCGATCAGAAACATATCGGTATCTCGCTGGATGAAACCACCCATCTCAATGACGTTAATGACATTTTGGCCATTTTTGCCGAAGCTGCCGCCAAATCCTTCACCCCGTTTGTGTGTGTGCCCGAAGAGTGTGTGATGATTACCACTTTCCCGAAAGAGTTCAACAGAACATCAACCTACCTGACCCACCCGGTATTCAATACTTATCATTCTGAAACAGAGATGATGAGATATATGAAACTCCTGGAAAATCGCGACCTGGCACTCAACCGGACGATGATTCCCCTGGGTTCATGTACCATGAAACTCAATGCGGCGTCGGAGATGTTCGGTCTGAGCTGGCCGGAATTTGGGGCGATCCATCCGTTCGTCCCTGCCGACCAGGCGGAGGGATACCACGAGATCATCCGTAACCTGGAGCAGGACCTGTGCGAAATCACAGGTTTTGATGCCATCTCCTTTATGCCCAACTCGGGAGCATCCGGAGAATATGCCGGGCTCCTCGTCATTATGGAGTACCTGAAGAGCATCGGTCAGCAGCAGCGCAACATCTGCCTCATCCCTTCATCGGCACATGGCACCAACCCTGCCAGTGCAGTGATGGCCGGGATGGAGGTTGTGGTGGTAGCCTGTGATGAGATGGGGAATATAGATCTTGCTGATCTGAGGAAGAAAGCAGAGCAGTATAAAGACACCCTTGCTGCCATCATGGTGACTTATCCGTCCACCCACGGGGTATACGAAGAGGGGATCCTGGAACTTACTTCCATTGTCCATGAATTTGGCGGACAGGTTTATATGGATGGTGCGAACATGAATGCCCAGGTGGGATACACCAATCCCGCCCTGATTGGTGCCGACGTGTGCCACCTGAACCTGCACAAGACTTTTGCCATTCCACACGGTGGTGGTGGCCCCGGTGTGGGTCCGATCGGTGTTGCCAGCCATCTGAAGCCGTTCCTGCCAGGTCATAGTGTGGTGGCAACCGGAGGTTCACAGGCGATTCCGGCAGTTTCAGCAGCACCTTTCGGCAGTGCACTTATCCTTACTATCTCCTATGCCTATATCAGGCTGCTGGGTGGTGAAGGGCTCCGTGAGGCTACCGATTATGCAATCCTGACTGCCAATTACCTCAAATCGGCCCTGGAAAAGGATTATAAAATTCTTTACACCAACCATAATGGCCGGGTTGCGCATGAGTTCATTCTCGACTGTCATGATTTCAAGAAAACGGCTGAGGTCGAAGTGATTGATATTGCCAAACGTTTGATGGACTATGGCTTTCACGCCCCGACTGTAGCATTTCCGGTACACGGAACCCTGATGGTTGAACCCACTGAAAGCGAACCCTTAGGCGAATTGAACCGTTTCATTGAAGCCATGAAGCTGATTCGTGAAGAGATCAGGGAAATCGAAAACGGTAACTGCGACAAGCAGGTCAATCCGGTCAAAAATGCACCCCACACCCTGGCCATGGTTGCTGCCGATGAGTGGAAGCTTCCATACAGCCGTGCGAAAGCCGCTTTCCCGATGGTTTTTCCCGGAGTGGATAAATATTTCACCCCAGTGAGAAGAATTGATGACGCTTATGGAGACAGAAACCTTGTTTGTTCCTGTGAACCAATAGAATCATATATGTAATATCCGGCAATATTGTTAATAATTCTTAATGAAATTGTTTTTTGTATTATTTATATGTAATTTCGCATCCGTTGAATTATCACTCATTGTTAAATAATTAATTTAAATCATGAAAAATCTTTTACTTACTTTAATGGTGGTCTTTGTGTTTACCTCCGGGTTAACAGCTCAGATCGTGGAAAACCCTGTTTTCAGGGCCGATGGCCAGGAAACCAACATTGATCAGCTCAGGAAAGAGTTCAGGGCAAAACAGGCTCTCTCTAAAGATGCCATTGGCTGGTTTGTTCCGGCATGGGATATCCTTGACAATTACTATGTTACTTATGACTATGTAAACCATTATGCCAATATTATGTTCCCCGATTCATCAACCGTTTATGAATCAGGCGGTACATTCCAGAATTCCTGGCTGCATGCGGTCGGCGGCGTACTGGATCCTTATTCAGTAATCTTTGATCCGAATCTCCAGACTCCGAAAATTACTCCGGGTACCCCCTACAATATTGACTCAATCTTTGTTCTGGGATGGTACACCAAGAATGTGAATGCGGTTGATACCCTTCGCTTTGAAATCGTTCATGGTACCGCCAAGGCTGCACCGAATTACTACAGCATCGTATTCTCTGCCAATCAACACCAGGTCAGTGCCCCGAAGCTCATCAGCTCCAATACGCTGTATGGCCCCGCTGCTACCCTCTCAGGCCCTACCAAAACTGTGATCAAATACCCCCTTACCGATAATGATTCCACAATGGGCGATGGCAAGTACATCCAGATCCCTCTTGGGATAACCATTCCTGCCAATGAAGTCGTTGGTCTCAATGTGACTTTCATCCCCGGTTATAACTACAGCTTTGGCGACAGCCTCTTCTCATATACCGGTGGAGCGATTGTCAATGAAACGATGAATGCTTTCAGGGTTGGCCTTTATGGCGTTGCCGATGCTACCGCTACCCCGCTCTATTTTGCTGATGATCCACTCTTTGGATACAACCTCTCTTTCTATGTACCCACCGACACAAGGTATCAGCTCTGGGCCGCTCCGAACCCGACTTTCCTTAACGAAATCATGTACCCGACTGCAAACTGGGGTATGGATATCGGATATCACCTGTCTGTCAATACAGGTGTTGAAAGCCAGGCAGGCAATGTACTCTCTCTGAGCCAGAACCAGCCTAACCCGTTCAACGATGTTACCACGATCCGCTACACCCTCAGCGAAGCAGCTGAAGTGAACTTCGACCTGTTCGACCAGACTGGCAAGAAAGTGATGAACATCAAGAAAGGCGTTGAAAGTGCCGGAATTTACACAATCGATGTTGATGCTTCAAACCTCCAGAATGGTATCTATTTCTACACCATGACCGCTGGCAATCAGAAAGTCAGCAAGAAAATGGTTGTGCTGAAATAAGGGTACTTCGAACAACTTTACAGAAAGGGCTGCTCCGGAAGGTGCAGCCTTTTTTGTTTGACGCCTCCGGCGTCAGTTGATGATATCAACCTCTAAACATCTAAACCTCTAAACATCTAAACTTCCTAAACTTCCTAAACTTCCTAAACTTTACAAACTAACTAATAGACATTCTTATTCATTTTGTAACTGAAAATCTTCGGGAATTTGCCCGGGTGGTAATCATGCATCATATTATACACCACATCGAAAACATCCTCTGCGTTTGGGTTTGAGTAGTAATCGCCATCAGTGCTGTATGCAGCCCTGTGTTCCTTGGCAGTGAGGGTCTTGGGTTCGGCATCAAGCCATTGCCACCCTTTTTGTTCCTCAAGGACTTTTTGCATCATATAAGCTGTTGCCCCTCCAGGTACATCTTCGTCAAAGAACAGCACTTTACCGGTTTTCTTCAGGGAAGCTGCGATGGAATGATTGATGTCGAAGGGGAGAAGGGTTTGCACGTCGATCAGTTCCGCACTGATGCCAAAAGCCTGCAGTTGCTGGATAGCCTGTCTGGCAATTGAGACACAGGAACCGTAAGTAACAATAGTGATGTCATCACCTTCGTGGAGAACTTCAGGTTTACCGAGGGGAATTGTGTATTCCCCGAGATTCAGGGGTTTTGGCTCACGCAGGCGGTATCCGTTCAGCGGTTCGATAATGATGGCAGGATCATCGGAAGCAAGCATGGTGTTGTAAAAGCCTGCCGCCTGTGTCATATTCCTGGGGGTCAGCACATAGATGCCTCTTACGGAATTGATCACCATGCTCAACGGTGAGCCAGAATGCCAGATTCCTTCAAGTCTGTGCCCCCTTGTGGAGATGATTACCGGGGCTTTTTGTCCTCCTTTGGTGCGGTAGCGCAACGTGGCAAGGTCATCGCTGAGGGTCTGCAAACCATAGAGGAGGTAGTCAAAATACTGGATTTCGGCAATCGGTCGCAAACCCCGCATGGCAAGTCCGATAGCCTGCCCGACAATGGTGGCCTCCCGGATCCCGGTATCCGAAATCCGCAGGGCCCCATACTTCTCCTGCAACCCTTCAAGAGTCTGGTTCACTCCCCCGATATGACCCACATCCTCCCCAAAAATCAAAACCCGGTTATCGTTTTTGAAAATGTAATTGTAATTATCGCGAAGGATCTCACGCCCGGGAACCAGCTCCGGATCCGAAGAGTATTTCGGGGGGATGGCAGGCACAAGTAGCGCCGATTCACCGGTCTGGCTGTACAGATGGGAGCTGTAGTGGTCTTCATTCTCTTCCATATCCCGGTCAAGCCATTCTGTGACTCTGATCTTCAGGGAGTTGGATGGATCGGTGCAAGAATCGCAGATCAAACGGGTGATTTGCTTACCGGCTGCCGTAATGTCAGACCTGATCGGATCCGACAATTTTCCGAGTTGCTCTTTTACTGCAGCGATCTTTGAGGTCTTTGCACACCGGCACGTGGCTATATCTGCTGTTTTAAGGAATTCGTCCCGCTTAGCCTTCATCGGTTTTGAATAGTGCTCCCAGGCATTCTTTTTGGCTTGCTTTGCACGCTCCATTGCCCCTTTTTCAATCTCATCAAGCTGCTCAGCAGTGGTAATGTTTTGCTTCAGGATGTACTCCCGCAGTTTCACCAGGCCGTCATACTCTTTTTCCCACTGCAGTCGCCCGGCGTCCTTGTATCGCTCATGGGAACCGGAGGTGCTGTGCCCCTGTGGCTGTGTGAGATCACTTACATGGATAAGGGCAGGCACATGCTCCTCCCTGGAAAGGTCCACCGCCTCCCTGTATGTCGCCAACAATGCAGGGTAGTCCCAACCTTTCACCTGGTATATCCTCATGCCGCCCAGATTCTCGTCATAGGAAAATCCTTTCAGGATGTCAGAAATGCTTTGCTTTGCTGTCTGAAATCTCTTGGGCACGGATATGCCGTATCCATCATCCCACACAGACATCACCACCGGTACTTTCAGCACTGCAGCCGCATTCATCGCTTCAAAAAAATGCCCCTCGGAGGTGCTTGCATCCCCTATGGTGCCGAATGCTACCTCGTTTCCCCGATTTGAAAACCCCTTCAGTACCTGAAAGGTGGGCTCTTCGCGAAACAACCTGGAGGCATAGGCAAGTCCTAGCAATCTGGGCATCTGCCCGGCGGTGGGGGAAATATCACAGGAGGAGTTCTTCATGGCCGTAAGGTCTTTCCACCTGCCCTGTTCATCCAGCGACCTGGATGCGAAATGATTATTCATAAGCCGACCCGCGTTGGCCGGATTGTACCCTGGGTCAGTATCCCCGTATAGTTGAGCGAAAAACTCTTCAAGGGTCATCATGCCGGCAGCAAACATAAAAGTCTGGTCACGGTAATAACCTGATCGCCAGTCACCATTTTCGAAAACCCTTGCCATAGCAAGCTGTGGTAACTCCTTGCCGTCACCGAATATGCCGAACTTTGCCTTGCCGGATAATACCTCCCGCCTCCCCAACAGGCTCACCTGCCTGCTTTCATGTGCAATCCTGTAATCACTCAGTACCTCTTCAGGTGTCAATCCAAGTGCTTTGATCTTACTGCTCGTTTTCATCCGGATATCATGTTTAAATGCTATTCAAAATTGATGATTTCTTTTGATAAATCAAAAAATGCGATGAATATTCTGATTTAAAACTCAACAATAGTAGCCAGGAAAGGTTTCGAAAAATTCTTGAATAAAAACTGATAAAAATTGTCGTATATGAACAATTGTTCATTACCTTTGTATCGAACAAAAGATCATTACTAATGTCTCCAAGAAGAAAACTGCTTAGAAAGGTATCAAATCCTCCCGTTATCAAAGGGTTTAAACCGTATGGCCCTGATGTACATCAGGGAGATGGCGCTGTTGTTCTGATGCAATACGAGGAGTATGAGGCTTTGAGGTTGTGCGATTATGATTTGCTTAACCATGAAGCTGCTTCCAGGGTCATGGGGATTTCCCGTCCTACTTTTACGAGAATTTATGCCCTGGCAAGACAGAAAATTGCGAGGGCATTTGTGGAGGGGCGTCAGATCAGTTTCGAGGGGGGCAAGGTGTATTTTGATTCTGATTGGTACAGTTGCGGCGGATGTGGTTGTTATTTCAACAATCCGGAGAAAGATCAGTCGGTAATATCTTGTCCCTTATGCGGGGAGGATTCCATTCAGGTCGTAGATGCAGAGCCTGCTTTGTCTCCGGAATCTGTTCGTGAGGATGAATGCACAGACTTTTGTGTTTGCCCTGAATGTGGATATCAGATACCTCACCTGCGTGGTATTCCGTGCAGTCAGCAAAGTTGCCCGGAATGCAAAATGCCATTGAATCGCAAATCGGGGCCAAATATGCAGGTGTTCAGGCATAGATCAGGAAAACGACATCAACAGAAATAAATACAAGCAAAATGAAAGTAGCCATTACCAGTACCGGAAACACGCCGGACGCATTGCTGGATCAGCGTTTTGGAAGATGTTCTTATTTTGTCATTTATGACACCGAAAGCAAATCAATGGAATATATCCCCAATCCGGCGCGAGATGCGGAAGAGGGTGCCGGTCCGGTTGCGGTGCAGTTGGTAGCGTCACGAGGCGTACAGAAGATTGTTTCGGGTGAATTTGGGATGAAGATCAAACCACTGCTGGACAGTTTGAAAATTCAGATGATTATGATCAAGGAGGAGGGGAAAAGTGTAGAGTCCATTATCAATATGTTAAACCATTAAAAACAGATCAGGATGCCAGGAATGAATGGTACGGGGCCTGAAGGTAAAGGTTCGGGAACGGGCCGGGGGCTCGGAAGATGCAAAAATGCCAGTCAGGACAAAGATGTTGCCCGGTTGGGCCGTGGTTTAGGTAAACGCCGAAAATCCGGGGGCGGAACAGGAAAAGGGCTGCGGGGCCAGAGTAGCCAGAATGAAAAACCTGCATAGGGCTACTTTCCATATAGTTGCCGATATCAGGGAGAGCAAAAAAATATGATTTTCAATCATTAACATTAAATACAATGAAAAGATGCATTGCTATCCCCCTGGAGAAGGGGGTATTATGTGCCCATTTCGGGCATTGTGAACAATTTGCGATCATAGAGGTGGAAAATGATGCGATTAAGAACATTCGCACCCTGACCCCACCGGAACATGTACCTGGCCTATATCCGCAATGGGTAGCAGGTTTTGGTGTCACGGATGTTATTGCCGGTGGTATGGGTCAGCGCGCCATTGGCTTGTTTCATGAGCATGGTATCAATGTGTTTGTTGGGGCACCGGCGAAAGGGGCAGATGAGCTGGCCATCGATTTCCTGAGCAACAATCTGGACCTGCAGGCAAATTACTGTGACCATGACAGCGACCACCACCATAGTCATAAAGGTTGTCGTCACTAAGGAATTGTTCCGATGCCTGAGGCTGAACATATCAGGATTGCGGTAGCAAGTGGAAAAGGGGGAACCGGAAAGACACTGGTGGCCACCAATCTGTTTCAGGCCCTGACCAACTCGGGCCTCCATGTCAGGTTGGCCGACTGTGACGCGGAAGCCCCCAATGCAGTTATTTTTTTCGATGCTGCACGGGGGCGGAGTTTTGAAGTGAGCCAGAAGGTGCCTGTCATTGATGAGGACCTGTGCACCTATTGCGGGAAGTGCCAGGAATTTTGCAATTACCACGCAATCTTCATTTTACCTCCGGCACGTATCATCAGGGTCATGGATGACTTATGCCATGCTTGTGGTGCTTGTTCAGTGGCATGTACGTTCGGTGCCATCAGGGAAAAAGATGTGGTACTCGGGGAAGTGACCCGTTTTGCGATTGCCAATACCCGCAATACCCTGGTTGAAACCAGGACTAAACCCGGTGCATTTTCACCGGTGAATGTCATCAAAGCTGGAATCAGGGAGGTTGGCAGTAAAGGCATCGTTATCCTGGATGCGCCACCCGGAACCTCCTGCCCGTTCATTCACACTGTTCACCAGGCTGATTTTGTGGTTCTTGTCACTGAACCCACCCCGTTTGGCCTGAGTGACCTGAAGCAATCGGTGGATACGCTGAAGACAATGGATAAACGGTTTGGTGTGGTTGTCAATCGTGCCGGCCTCGGCGACAGGGAAGTATATGATTACCTGGAACAGCGAGGTATCCCATTACTCATGGAAATCGCTTTTGAACGGAAAATTGCCACTGTCTACGCCAGGGGGGGATTATTAGCATCCATCGATCCGTTATGGCAAATGCGGTTTTACTCCTTGTTTGAAAAAATCATGCATGAATATGGAAACGGCAATCATCAGCGGTAAAGGGGGCACCGGAAAGTCGGGCATAGCGGCAGCTTTTGCCACGATGCCCGGGCCGCAGGTTATGCTCGTGGATTGTGATGTGGATGCAGCCAATCAGTTTGTGCTTTTTAATCCATCCATGGATGAGGAGCAGGCATTTTCCGGTGCCCGGAAGGCTGAAGTGGATCCGGAGCTATGTACCAATTGCGGTCTGTGTGAATACTATTGCCGGTTTGACGCAATCTCTTCAACTCCGGATTTTGCTGTTATTTCAGAAATTTTGTGTGATGGCTGTCAGCTTTGTGCAAGGATATGCCCACACAATGCCATTATGATGATCGATCATGCCAGGAGCAAGCTATACTCGGGATCCTTCCGAAATGGCCGGATGGTCTACGGCAGGCTTGCCCCCGGGGAGGAGAACTCGGGAAAACTGGTTAACCTGGTTCGCGAAAAGGCAAAAAAGGAGGCGCAGAAACATGCACTGCACCACCTTATCATTGATGGGCCACCAGGTATTGGGTGCCCCGTGATTTCCACCATCACAGGCGTTGACTTGCTGCTGGTAGTGACGGAGCCCAGCCTCTCAGGACTCAGCGACTTGAAGAGGGTGCTGGAAGTATCACAAAGTTTTGGCACTAAAACCATAGTGATTATCAATAAATTTGATCTGGATACGCAACTGACAGCCGATATTGAGGAGTTTTGCAATATTGCCGGGATCAGCGTCATTGGTAAGCTCCCTTTTGATCCTCAGGTTGTGGACGCAATGGTGAATTGCAAAAGTATTGTGGAGTGGTCGCCTCATTCTGAAATCAGCCTGGAACTGATTCGTATCTGGAGTGACATTCAAAGGAAGAAATTATGAAAAATCACCTTTGTGTTTCCTGTCCTGCAAGGTTTTGCCAAAGTATAAGGTATGTTGATCCCATTATTTCATTGAATCATGCAAAAGAGATACTATTTTAAGATTGCCTATGCTGATACAGATCAGATGGGGGTGATGTATCATGCCAATTACTTCAGGTATTTTGAAATGGCGCGGCATGATCTTATGCAGGACCAAGGAATAGAATACGCAGAGGTAGAAAACATGGGTGTTGTTATGCCAGTGATCAGTGCATCTGTTGAATACTATAAACCTGTATTTTTTGGGCAAACCATTGAAGTTGAAACCCGTGTTGGCCAATTGCAGGGGCCCCGCATCGATTTTGAAGCCAGTATGAAGGATAGTGACGGCGAAATTGTTTGTGAATCAAAAATCACCCTGGCTTTTGTGAACAGGGAATCGATGAAACCTTGCCATCCACCTGAAATATTCAACAGGGTGTTTTAAATGAAAATTCGTTCATCAACAAAACCAACAAAAAGCTATGGCAGGTTATATTCATCTTTATACCGGAAACGGCAAGGGAAAAACTACTGCAGCATTGGGAATGGCCTTGCGTGCTGTTGGTGCGGGTAAAAAGGTTTTTATTGCCCAGTTTGTCAAAGGGATGCACTATTCCGAGCTGGAGTCATTAAAAAGGTTTAGCCCTGAAATTGTCCTCAGGCAATATGGCCGGGATTGTTTCATTCATCACGATCCGGAACCGGAAGATATAAGGCTTGCCTGTAAAGGTCTTTCGGAAGTTGCGGTAATCATTCAGGATGGGGAGTATGACATGGTTATCCTTGATGAGGTGTGTATTGCATTGTCATTCAATCTTTTTGGATTAAAAGAGTTAACAGGTATCATCCAAAAAAGGAATCAGGAAACGGAGATCGTATTAACGGGGCGTTACGCTCCGGAGGAACTGATTGAACTGGCAGATCTGGTAACAGAGATGAGAGAGGTGAAGCACTATTACAACCAGGGTGTGGTTGCCCGAAAAGGAATCGAGATTTAGTAGCCCTGGGTAGGATTGAGGAGTTACAGTGCCGGCCTGATTTTGCCAACACCGTTGATATCCTGGTTTATGACAGGATTACCGTGGTATTCAATAAGGCCTGCCCCATTGATGGTTGCATCGAGGGAGTCGATGGCAGTGATGTAAGCGCTTCCTGCCCCACTCATTGTAATCTTGTGGGTTTTTGTGATCAGCCTGGTCGCAGTGAGTTTGCCGGCCCCGTTGATCTGGCTGATGGCCCTGTCAGCCCTCCCTTTGGCCTGGATCTCACCCGCACCGCTGATGACCGTGCTGAGCTGGTTGCAATCCAACAGGAGCTTTGCCATTCCTGCTCCCCTGATGTCAAGCGTAAAATGGTCGGTGTATAGGGTGTCCGGGATATGCACTTCCGCGGCCCCATCCACCGTGATCTTTCTGAGATCCGGAGCGCTCACCAGCAGTTTGACCGGAGTGGTAAACCGAAGGTTCATCTTCTGTCGGATCTCCAGTGTCTCTTCATCGATCTCGATTTCGATGTACTCAAGGAGGTTTGAATCCACGACAATCTCAATCTTCGATGTTGCGTCCTGCCTGTAAAAAACATTCACAGACCCACTCACCCTGATGGCGGTGAAAGGGGCCTCAACATGCATTTCACGCCGGATGACATTGCCGTCGCCAGCCTTTGATTTCCCGATCCTTGTCAGATTGTTGTCACAAAACCTTACGGCAAACAGAATCGCTGCAACGACCAGCAGCAGCATCACGATGCGGAGGATTATTTTTGATAGTTCCATTTTTTTGGGTTTAGTTGTTTAGATGTTTAGATGTTTAGATGTTTAGGATGTTTAGGAAGTTTAGATGTTTAGGATGTTTAAAAGTATTCAAATAAATTTTCCCAAACGACTAAACAAATAAACGACTCAACGTAATCAAAGGGCAGCAACCACCTTATTGTTTTTTATCACCAGGTACTGATTGAGGAGTTGCTCATCCCACAGGGGGTCAAAGTTAGTGATCTGCTGATAATTTTGCTGAATGGCCGGATCGAGTTTAAACACTTTGTTTTCGGGGATGTAGATATTCACCTTCACCTCCTGATTCCTGAAGAGGGAGGGCTGGGAGGCGGCAAAGAACTGCCCTAATGATACCTGGTTGCGGGATGTGTTCATGTCATAATTGATTTGTCGTGCATTATGGTTCGCCTGTTTTGCATTTCGCCCCCTGGCCCTCCCTGTAACAGTCACGGTCACAGAATCACCCGTGCTTTGCCTGAATTCAATTTTTGACCGCCCCACCAGTACCAGTCCGTCATCCTCCCGCTCAACAATGGTAGTCCTGAAAAACCAGCCCTGCTCATCTTCATCAATCAGGTTACTTGCTTGCCCGGGGATCATTGAGACCAACAGGGTGTCATTCGGATTTGAAGTTACCAGTTCAGACCTGGTTATAAAGCCTTTGGTACTGAAGTCATTGACTGTGATAATCCCGACGATGCAAATGAAGAGAAATGCCATGACCCACAGTCCGGTAAACCCGATCCCAACACCGCGATGGTGCTCCCTGATTCCGAAAAGCAGTCGGATACCTGCCCAGATCAGGCCGAGAAGCGGGATAATCAGGATGAGGCTAAGCCCTCCAAGCAACAACCATCCAGTTCCGGGGTTACCGGTGAGTGAAGTGAGAAAATCATGAAACGAGACATTGAAAATCAGTGGAAAACCATGAAATGAAAGCCCCGGTACAAAAACTGAAACAATGAGTACAATTCCGGCCACCAGGATCGCAAAGCCGATGATACCTGCCAGGAACCTGAAGAACAATGCAAACAAGGTAACGAATATGTCCGCTGCCGATTCAATCACCCTTCCGGCACTATCTTTTTTTTTTCGGTTGCTGCCCTGTTTCCATTTGCCGAATCTGTTCCGGATGTCGTTCATCTCCTCCTTGATCGAACGCTCAATATTATTGATATTGATCTCTTCGCCCCTCATCTCCAGCTTTTCGGCGGTGGTGCGTGCCTCAGGAACGATCAGCCAGAGGATCAGGTAAACGAGGACACCCGAACCCCCAACGAAAGTGAATACGATAAAGGCAATCCTGAACCAGAGCGGATCAGTATTGAAATAGGCACCCATACCTCCGGCCACACCACCCAGCACCTTGTCTTCAGAGTCGCGGTAAAGCCTTCTGCGATAGCGCCGCTCACTGCTCACCGGTTCGCTGATGTTGTCATCGAAATCGGCAGGTTCGCCCAGCAGGCGAATCACTTCCTCAATCTGTGTCAGGGTGACAATCCTGTGCTGGTCACCAAGCTTTGCAACGAGCATCTCAGCAATGCGTTGCTCTATATCGGCAATGATCTCCTCCTTCCCTTCAGTATTGGCAAAGTGCAGGTTTAACCGGTCAAGGTAACGGTTCAGTTTGTCGTACGCGTCTTCATCAATCTGAAAGATGATGCCGCTGATATTGACAGAGAAACTTTTTTTCATGGTTGGGTAATGTTTATTGTTGGTTTTTAGATGTTTGATCTTCCTTCATGATGGTCGAGACAATCATTTGCAGCTCCTGCCAGTTCCTGATCAACTCCTGGAGGAACTTCTCTCCAAGCAGCGTGATTTTATAGTACTTCCTCGGTGGGCCTGATCGCGACTCAGTCCAGTAATACTCCAGGTATCCGTCGTTCTTCAACCTTGTGAGCAAAGGGTATAGCGTTCCCTCCACCACAATCATGCGGTGCTTTTTCAGCACATCCAGAATGTCGGAGGCGTATGCCTCTTTCCGCTGGATGATCGACAGGATGCAGAGTTCCAGCACCCCTTTCCTCATTTGCGCATTGGTGTTCTCGATGTTCATGCGGCAAAGATACAACAGAATATTAATACTATGCAATACATAGAACTAAAAAATTGAAAATATTTTGAAAAAAAAAGTACCATGTGTTTTAATGTGTAGATTATCAGTTGTGTAAATTTAAAGTTCAACTTTATATTTGCACAAAAAGTAGCATTGAATCTGGGGATACTGTCTTTGCAAGGGGTGACATTTTGATTATTGATGAATGCAGTCAATGACCTTTTGTGACAAGCTTCAAACTTTTGTACTTTCGCTTCCTAAATTAAAAACCATGATCACAAAAATTATTGTCATCACTCTTTACGCGCTGATGGTTGTTGCAATTGGAGTCATCGGGCTTCGGAGGACCAAATCTTCCAGAGACTTTTTACTTGGCGGAGGGAACGTTGGACCCTGGATGTCGGCATTTTCTTATGGAACGGCTTACTTTTCCGCAGTACTCTTCATCGGTTTTGCGGGGAAAATTGGCTGGGCTTTTGGGTATTCAGGTCTATGGATTGCCTTTCTTAATGCTTTTCTTGGCGTGACAGTGGTATGGCTTCTGTTGGGGTGGCGGATCAAACAGGCTTCGATCAGGCTCAACGTGAGTACGATTAGTGAATTCCTTGAAAGTCGCTATCAATCACCCACGCTGAAACTGATTTCTGCGATGGTGATTTTCATTTTCCTGATTCCCTATTCTGCAGCGGTATTTATGGGATTGTCATATCTTTTTGAAATTTCCCTCGGGGTGTCCTATGTCTATGTGCTCATTGCCATGGGTATTTTTACAGCTACCTATATTATTTTGGGGGGATACAAGTCGATGGCGATGATCGATATGATTTTTGGATTGATCATGACTTTCAGCGTATTGCTTCTCCTCTATTTCACGGTAGAGAAGGGTGGTGGTTTTGTTAATATCACGGAATCATTGCGCGCTATTGAGCCTAAGCTTGTTGCGTGGGTTGGTCCTCCGGGTTGGTGGCCACTTTTCGCCCTGGTTTTTCTTACGAGCATTGCGCCGTTTGCCATGCCTCAACTTGTGCAGAAGTTCTATGCCATCAGGGACAGAAGGTCAGTAAGGATCGGTGCTGTAGCATCCACCTTTTTTGCGGTTCTGATCTGTGTGATCGCTTATTACATGGGTTCTACCACCAGGGTATTCATTACTGCTGAATCAGCTCCTGCCATTTTTACCAACGGGATCCCCAACTTTGATAAGTTGATGCCGGAATTACTCACCAATGTGATTCCTGCATCCATTTCGGTGGTGATCCTTCTCTTGATCCTGTCTGCCTCGATGTCAACGCTTGCATCCCTGGTACTGATCTCAAGCTCCTCTTTCACCAAAGATTTCTGGGGTGGTTTCATCAATAAAAAGATGTCGGACAAATCCACTACCACGATGATGCGCTTCATGAGCGGTTTCTTCGTGTTAATAGCCGTTTTGTTTGCTGCTATTGAGCTTGATGTGATTGTGGAAATCCTTGGAATTTCATGGGGAGCCATGGGATCATTTTTCCTTGGACCATTCTTATGGGGACTCCTCAGCAAGAGGATGACCCGCACCGGTGCTTATGTTTCTGGTATTGCAGGGTTGGCGATTTGTCTCGGACTTTATTTCTATGGAATGTCATCACCGGAAGCAGGTACCATTGGCATGCTCTCCTCGCTGGTGCTCAACCCGTTGATGAGCTTGTTTGGCAAGCCAGAACCGCAGTCCTGACGGATGATCGGTTGTAGTGTTCCAGCGGGAATCTCTTTCCTGGGTGCTGATACAATCACAATGCAATTGCCGTTGGTGAATTTCTGATGACTACCCTTTTTTCAGCACCCTTCCGGCCAGTATTGTCATTCCAAGGCTTCTGGCAGCAAGGAAGAGGATGAGTGCGAGCCACAGCGCGTGGTTGCCCATCAGGGGGTCAAGGAGGAAATATGCCGGAAAGAAGATGACTGCAGCAGCCACCACCATTACGTTACGCATCGGGGCGCCTGCAGTTGCTCCGATATAGACCCCGTCCCACAGGAATGCGGCGAAGCTCACTGCCGGGATTAGAATGGTCCAGAAGAGGTATGGTTTGGTAGCAAGGATGGTTGCTTCATGATTGGTGAGCAGTGCGGGAAGGTGTTTGCCGGGCAACAGGTAAACCAGCGTGAACACCAGGCTGAGCAAGGCACCCCAGCCAAACAATTTCCGCAGCATCACCCTCAGTTGAACCGGGTTCTTCATTCCGATAAACCGCCCGGTGAGTGCTTCCCCGGCGTAGGCGAAGCCATCAATGAAATAGGAGAAAAAGATGAAGAACTGGAAGAGCAATGTGTTGGCAGCCAGGAGGTCGGTGCCGTAATGGGCCGAACGGCTGGTGAAAAATGTCATTACCGCAATCAGTGCCAGGGTGCGGATGAAGATATCCCGGTTTACCCTCATCAGACTGGCGAGGGCTTCATGCCTGATCAGCTGCCTGACCGGTGGGAATGGGAGCATGTTCCGGTATCGCACCAGAAAGAAAAGGAAGGCAAGCAGGAGCCCTGTGTATTGCGCAATCACTGTTCCCAGGGCTACTCCGTCAGCTTTCATCCCGAAGCTGAACACCAGCAGATAGCTACCAACGGCATTGACAATGCTTACGACAATGGCAATGATGGCCGGGATTATGCTGTTCTGCATCCCTATAAACCAGCCATACAGCACATACAGCATCAGGGTGGCCGGTGCTGCCCAGATCCTCACCAGAAAATAACGCATCGCCTGCTGCTCTACCTCTGTACTCCCTTTGATAAGCTCAAATGCCAGCATTCCGATCGGTTTTTGCAGCAACAACAGCAACCCTGCCGCCGACAGTGCCATCAGCGAGGCTTGCCCCAGGATGCGTACCATGTCTTCCCTGCTTGCACTTCCATAAGCCTGGGCCGTGAATCCCGTAGTGCTCATCCTGAGGAAACCAAATCCCCAGTAAATGAAATTGAAAATCATGGCACCCAATGCAATGGCCCCTATGTAAAGGCTCGAATTGAGGTGCCCCATAATGGCCACATCCACCATCCCAGCCAGAGGAATGACGATGTTGCTCAGGATGTTGGGTACGCTTAATCGTAGTATTTCACGGTTGATGCTTTTCACCGGGCAAAGATAGGGGAGAAGTTAATGATTAATGGTTAATGATTAATGGTTAATGATTAGCGGCACAAACTTCTTCTCGCATTGCTCCCGAAGCTGCATCTGAATTCGTTATCTTTGCACAAAGCACTCCCTGCATGAAGATCATCAATCCTCTTTACGACAAGGCGTTCAAGTACCTGATGGAGAACGAGAAGTTCGCCCGGAAGGTGATCGCTGTGATTCTGGATGAGGAGGTGGAGTCGGTCTCTTTGCGCCCCCAGGAGACTATGCAACCTGACACTCATCGTGGACTTACCCTGTTCAGGCTCGACTTCAGGGCCGATATCCGACAGGCAGACGGCACGCTGAAAACGGTGCTGATTGAGCTTCAGAAATCGAAGTTTGCCACCGACATACAGCGTTTCAGGGCATACCTGGGTTCGCAGTACATGGATGGCAGGCAAGGTGGCACAAAGGTGAAAG
>JAWOGX010000187.1:0-2833 GCA_046496455.1 Bacteroidales bacterium
CCCCCCTGGGTGAGGTTCACAACGGTGATGCTGTCCAGCGGCTGGTGATTTCCATTGAAGGTTGCTGTGAAAGTTAGAGAGATAGTAGTTTGCCCGTGGACATTAGCAATGAAAATACCTAGCAATAAGAAATTTAATATAACACTTCGCATGGTCAACTTGTTTTTGTGTTTAACTGAACCAAAAAGACAATTCTGAAAGCGGCAATAAACATACAAAGAAATTCATTTCATCGCTGAAGACATACCAAATATCTAAAGTAAAAAGCCCATACCTCCCGGCATGGGCTACCATAAACCACATACTAACCAATGAAATATTGTGTATTTCAGATAGTTCTATCCTCTTGCCATTTCTACAAAATCCCCAACCCCCCGGACAAACAGCCGGATGAAGGAGCCCAGGTCCAGGGTCATGGTGACTCCACCCGCCAGGGAGAAATTCCCCCCGTCCTGGATCGTTGATGGGTTGGTGTCGCTGCCTCCTGACACGATAAAAGGATATTTTTCGATCACCGAAATAGTTCCGGGTTATTTCCGTTGTGTTGTGCATGCGGAGTAGTCCAGGGAAACTTATTCTTTATTCTGTTATCCTGCTGATATTCATTTTGTTGAAGTGGGCAGGGACAATGTTTTCTGCGGATGATTTACGCTGGTTGACTGCCCCCGTGGTTTTCTTTATTGAGCGGATCAAAGGCGAATACGCTGTTTTCATGCCAGGGGCGGGCCATTTTTTTCCTAACTCAGGGATCATCATTGACAAGTCCTGCGCAGGAATTAACTTTTTTATACTTTGTGCTGCTTTACTCCAGATCCTGGTTGTTAAATATTTTCACCGGATCAGATATCAGATCATCGGTCTTGCAGCAGCTTTCCTGGTGTCTTACTTCCTGACAGTGACTGTGAGCACTGCCAGGATTGTATCTTCCCTTATTACCCGGGAGCTGGCTGACCGATGGCTCAGCGATAGCCTTGCCGGAAGGGTGCACGAAGCAACCGGTGTAACAGTGGTGTTTACAAGTTTGATTTTGATCTATATATCTGTTGATTATTTTTTAAAAAGAAAATTGAATCATGAAGAGAATTGCTGAACCCTGGTGGATTTTTCTCGTGAACACGTTGCCACTGATCCTTTTTATGATCATTATGGCGGGGGAGTATTCTGTTGTCAGGACATTGTTGCCAACGGCGCAGAAAGAGATCTGGTTATGGTTTGCGCTCACTTTGTTTGCAATGATGCTGATCACAGTATTCTTTGCCGTTTTCATGCTGGCAAGGAGAAGGAAGGTGCCGGCATTGTGGGCCCTGGGGTCTCTGTTACTGTGGATTGCATGGATATACATCTACGGGATGAACATCGAAACCCTCATTCCCGGGGGAGTACCTGCCTGGATGATGTCAGCAAATGTACTGTTATATGCCGGGGCTTTCCTGATGCCTTCGCTTGGTTATTATCTTTTATTGCTCGTTGTAAAGTTCACAGAGAACACTGAAAACCAGGCCTTGTGGGTTAATTTTATGGTAACCATCGCGATACCGTTGGCGGGGTATTTTTTTGTGCAGGTGATCTTTCCTTTCTGGCAACCTGTTGAAACGGGTTTTCTGATCCATGCTTTTGTGGTTGTTGTAATCCTGGCAACGCTTACCTTCCTGTTCTTTCTGGTCAGGGGATTTTACATCATTGCAGCCAAAAGGACTGCTCATTGGCGGAAATTCGGACTTGCGTGGAAAATCCCTTTCGCACTCATTCTACCGGTTTTTGGCCTGTTGCTTAACAATGGGATTGTTTTCAGGGATTCGGTGCAGAATATGGAGGGGATTTTCGGCGACTTTAATGATTATTGGTTTTATGCACTGGCCGTTATCAATGGCATCGTTTTATGCCTACCCAACCTGCAACGGGTATGGTACAGAATTGTGCTCCTTGCCCTGCGTTCGGTCACATTTGCCTATACCGTGTATTTCCTGCTTGTCTTTCTCCCTTTCCTTCCATTGTCCCTGGTGGCGATCGTTGTTTTTGGCACCGGAGTATTGATGCTGACCCCTCTGATTCTGTTCATCATTCACATCAATGAACTCATTGAAGATGTCAGGTTTCTGGCTTACAGGTATCATAAGGCAATGATCTGGACAGCAGCCGGTCTTTGTTTCCTGGTGATCCCCGCAGCTGTTACTGTTTCCTTTTTGAAGGACAGACGTGTGTTGCATGATGCCCTTGATTATGTGTATTCCCCTGATTATTTCAGTGAGCAGAGGGTGCCTGAGTCAGGAAGGCTTGAAGCGGTATTCTCTGCGATACGTGATAACAGGAACAGGAACCAGATCATCATTACCAGGCAAACTCCTTACATTTCATCCTGGTATCGCCGGGTTGTTTTGGACAACCTGACTGTATCCGGGCAGAAACTGAACATCATGGAAGAGATCTTTTTGGGTGCGGAACCGGTCAGTGCCGACAGCGATTTCTTGTTGAATGATGGGGTTGTATTGACAGGGATCAATGCAGAGAGTAAATGGAATGACAGCACCGGGGTGTTTCAGAGCCGGATTGATCTGGAGATTGCCAACCAGGGTGCGTCAGTTGGTTTGGCTGAGTATGTGACTGAATTTGAGTTGCCTGATGGTTGTTTTATTATGAATTATGACCTGGTCATTGAAGGAAAACGGGAACCAGGGCTTCTGGTTGAAAAACGATCTGCCCTCTGGGTCTTTTCCATGATCAGGCAGGTCCAGCGTGACCCAGGAGTGCTTTGGTATAAAACAGGCAACAGGATCGGGTTCCACATTTATCCTTTTTCCGGGGGAGAGATCAGGCAAACCGGAATTGAGCTGAT
>JAWOGX010000272.1:0-6385 GCA_046496455.1 Bacteroidales bacterium
TTCCAGGCCAGCAAGGTGGTCTGCCAGGAGTGCGGGCGGCAGAAGCTCAAAGACGTGAAACCGGCGCACTTGCTCGGCTTCCAGCAAGGCGAGGTGCTGCCCGATGTGTGTCTCATCAACCAGGGCTATCTCTGCGAATTGTAAACACCGAGGCCATAGTCTCCATGACATAGAAACAGGGTCTTGTTGTCGATCCCCAGCCCCCAGGGTTCGGGTACCGGATGCGATTCTATCAGCTGTGGATTGAATACATTCGAAATATTGATGATATCAAGCTGATTCGTAGTCCAGCCAACACGGCAATCACCCCCGCTGCGCAAGGTTACGTAGGCATAGTTACCCTCAGCAACAACCGGGTCACATGCCAGAACATGGGCAAACTGTGAAATATACGTTGGGTTCTGGCAGTCGGAAAGACTGTAAATGAACATTCCGGTTGATGATCCTATAAGCAGATAGTCGCCAAACGGGAAAATGGTCTCAATGCCAAATCCAATATCCACTTTCTTTACAAAGGCTGGATTTGAAGGATCAGCCAGACTCATCACATAGAGTGAGGATTCATCCACGACATACAGGTGGTTGCAGGCAACCGTGAAACGTGCCATGGATCCTCCTTTACCACTTCCGGGACCTTTGGTGCCAAAATCGGAAAAATTTTCTGATTTTTCACATGCAAACAGCATGAAAACCAGGGCTGCAAGTAGCAGCACATTAATCTTGCGTTGGGCTATCGGTAACATTTCGGATTGTTTAAAGTTGTGTATTCCCAGTCTATCACGACACCTTTAGTGGTATCGACACATTCGAAGTAGTTGTTGCTGGCCTGTTCAGGATAAAGCTTCAAGCCATGCGGAAAACGACCCGGCAGCCTTTGTTCAAACTGGATATTGGCCGGATCCTGGATGTTGAATGTGACAAGGTCTGTAACATTGTCGGCATACAGGAATCCTCCACTCACCGCCACGTCGTTACATCCCGGAATACTGAGGAATGCAATCGGCTGCGGGTTTGAAGGATCAAGATTGTTGATCACATGTATCCCTTTCAGTCTTTCGACCACGAAAAGCAACCCATGGTATATGTATATCTTCCCTGGCTTGACCAGTGTCTGGGGTGTAAGTACAGAAACCGTATAGGCCTCCTGATGGGTGACATATACCGGTTTGTAACCCTGTACATCCTGAGGAGGCTCATTCCAGCCATCATCCCAGCTGTTACAGGACGCAACGGTCAGCAGCATCAGCATTAATGCCAACGGCGCTAGGAATTGTTTCAGTTTCATGACATGCTTCAGTTGTTGGTGTATAATTGCGATCACGTGTTTCCTGTTGATGATTAACCTCCGCTCACCAGGTGAAGCACCATCACTTGGTCTCCGTCGTGGATCTGCGCCAGGTCGTATTGCTCTTTTTTGACAAGCTGATTGTTGATTTTTACAACCAGCAATTTGAACGTAAATTTTTTATAGTTCAGCAGCCCCCTTACCGTTAATGTTTCCACATCAATTGTTTCAGGCCTGTTGTTCAGAATGATGTTCATAATACCAGATTGGTTGCGTTATTTTGATTTATTAATAAGGATTTCCAGCACTGCATTAGCCTGCATACCGGATACAATGCCCACCCGCGGTGCAAGGGGGGGCATCTCTTCCGAAACCTCTGTCAGATGGTCGCCACATACCACGAGGTTACCAAACTGTTCAGTCCTGATCAGTTCATTGCCTCCCCATCCCGCCATACCCGAACCTGATACGATAGACATACCCGGCAGATGCTCCAGGATCGTCTCGATAATCATCAGCTTCTGGTCAGCATGGTCAAACGCCTCCACCACCACATCACACCCTTTGAACAAAACCGGGATATTTTCAGGGGTCAGCTTCAGAAAATGAGTACTGACAACAACCCTGGAATCAATCCTTCCGATATTGGCCTGAAGCGCTTCAACCTTGGGCATCCCCAACTGGTCCCTGAAGTAATACTGCCTGTTCAGGTTCGATTCCTCGATACGGTCGAAATCAACCAGGATCAGCCTTCCTATCCCTATGCGCGCAAGGGCCACCGCACAGTTTGACCCCAGACCCCCGCAACCGGCAATCCCTACTGTGCACCTGGCAAGAATACCCCTGATCTCCCTTTCTGTCATCTCTTTCCGTTATTCATCCTACAAAGATAATCAGAACAATGGGAAAAACTCTCTATTTTTGACCGATGGAACAACCCAGGAGAACTGCATACCATTACCTGATGATTGCAATTTTGATTGCAGTATCAGGCTTTCTCCTCTTTCACAACCTTGGCGGGAAACCCTTCAGGATCTGGGACGAATCACGCCTGGCCTGCAACAGCCTCGAAATGTACCGTGATGGCTTCTCAATCGTCCCCACGTTCGATGATGAACCGGATATGTGGAACACCAAACCACCACTGCTCATCTGGATACAGACTGCCTCCATCCATTTGTTCGGAATATCAGAATGGAGCCTCCGTCTCCCTTCTGCACTGGCCGGATTGGCCGTTACCCTTATCCTGTTTGCCTTCCTGAAAAACCTCACGCGGGATCCAGCCATCGCTCTGCTTGGAGCGCTGATCCCCCTCCTCTCCCCCGGATACCTCAATTTCCACAATGTCAGAAGTGCAGACTATGACGCGCTTCTTGTATTACTCACTTTGGGATTTTCACTGGCTTTTCTCCTGTATACCAGCGAAAAGCGGGTTCGTCACCTCTATCTCACCGGAATCCTCATCACCCTGGCACTCCTGACAAAAAGTACTGCCGCTTTGCTGCCGTTGCCCGGGCTCCTGATCTGGGCGCTGGTTCAGAAAAAGCCCCATACCATAATCAAAAGCAAACATTTCTGGATCTCAGCTGCCATCGTTGTGGCTGGCACAGGAGCTTACTACCTCCTCCGTGAGCAACTCAATCCGGGATACCTGAAGGCCGTGGATGCCAATGAAATCAGCGGAAGATTTCTGGAGGTTAATGACGGCAACACCGGCGACCACTGGTATTACCTGAGGATGCTCATGAAAAGCCGTTTCCGTTACTGGTTCTGGATCCTTGCGGCTTCGATTCCGCTTTCACTGCTTAACCCCACCGGGAAAATCCGAAGAGTCGCCCTTTGGTCAATCATCCAATGGAGCATTTACCTGCTGGTCATCAGTATCGCCCGCACAAAACTGCGCTGGTACGATCTCCCGGCATACCCCTTCATGGCAGTCACCATAGCTGCTGCTTTCCATACACTCTTCACCTGGAGCGGAAAACTCAGGCTTTGTGCCCGAAAACCTTCTGCATGCAAAATCATCAGGGCAGTGTTGATTCTTGGATTAATCACCGCCCCGCTTATCGAAGCTTCAAAGTTTGTGACCACCCTTAAGGAATACCCCTGGGATGAGGAACTTTACGAAGTGCAATACCTCCTGAAAGACAATATCGAAGGCAGGCAAAACCTTGCAGATTTTGCCCTGGTGCATGAAGTGCTTTATCAGCGCACGATGTTTTACCTGAATCATTCCGCCATGGTTGGCAAGCCAATGCACCGCCTGTGGCTTGATGCAGCCAAAACAGGCAACCATTTGATCGTCACCAACCAGAGCCAGATGGACTCTTTGCAGGATCGGTTTTTTATCACTCCCGCAATGGAAACGCCATATCCATCCTTGAAACTCATCAGGCTCGATTCCCTGAAACAGCCAGTAACATTCACCAAATCTGCGGAGGAAATCCTATGAAGCAATCCCGGAAGGCCGCTCTGAGTGTTGTGATCCCTGTCATGAATGAAGAGAAAAATATCCCTGAACTTATCCAGCGCCTCAGAACAAGTGCGGAAGAGATTACCACTGATTACGAACTGATCTTTGTGAACGATGGCAGCAGGGATGCAACACTGGCTGCTATCCAATCCTTTGCATTACAGGATCCCAGAATCAGGTATATCAGTTTCAGCCGTAACTTCGGCCATCAGATCGCAGTCTCAGCCGGCCTTGATCATGCTTTCGGGGATGCCGTTGTCATTATTGATGGTGATCTGCAGGATCCTCCTGAACTCATCCCGAAACTCTACGCAAAATACCTCGAAGGGTACCAGGTGGTTTATGCCCGCCGATCTGAGCGAAAAGGGGAAACCATCTTCAAAAAAATAACCGCAAAATGGTTTTACAGAACCCTGAACCGCATCACGGAGATCGAAATCCCACTTGACACCGGCGACTTTCGCCTCATCGACAAAAAAATCGCAGATCATCTCCGGGGCATGCCCGAACCCAACAAGTTTCTAAGGGGGCAGATCGCATGGCTTGGTTACCGCCAGACTTTTGTTGAATTCTCCCGCGACCCCCGAAAGGCAGGAAAAACGGGCTACCCGCTGAAGAAAATGTTGAGATTTGCCCTGGATGGCATCACGGGGTTCTCCAACGCCCCGCTGAGGTTCGTCACCAATGCCGGAATCATCGTTTCCATCCTGGCATTCCTCATTATCCTATATGCCCTCTACTCACATCTTATCCTCCATCAAACCATAAGCGGATGGACATCGCTGATTATCAGCATGATGTTCATCGGCGGTATTCAACTCATCGCCATTGGTATTATTGGTGAATACATCAGCAGGATCAATACCTCTGTCAGGAACCGGCCCCTCTATATCATTGAGGATTCGAATATTCAAGAAGATAATTAACCTCCGGCTCAGTTCCCTTTGCACTCTTCCTTCATGAAGGGGTACCGGAAGTCTGTGGGTGGTACCAGTGTCTCCTTGATCGTCCGCGGTGAAGTCCAGCGAACGAGATTCATATGGCTTCCTGCTTTGTCATTGGTTCCCGACATCCTTGCGCCTCCAAAGGGCTGCTGCCCAACCACTGCACCGGTCGGCTTATCGTTGTAATAAAAGTTACCCGCAGCATACCTCAACACCCGGCAGGTCTCCGCCAGTACTGCACGGTCTGATGCAAACACAGCCCCGGTCAACGCATAGGGTGAAGTGCTGTCGACAACCCTTAACATAGCATCATATTCTTCATCCTTATACATATATATCGTCAGCACCGGACCGAATATCTCCTCTTCCATCGTCCGGAAATGCGGATCTGTAGTCAGAATCACTGTCGGCTCCACAAAATACCCTTTCGTCTTATCACCGTTGCCTCCGAATACGATCTCTGCTTGATCAGACGTTTTGGCATCGTTGATGTACGACATGATATTGTCGAAAGATGCTTCATCAATCACCGCATTCATAAAGTTGGTGAAATCGGTAGGCTCCCCAACCTTCACCTCCTTCAGCATCCCCGTCATGGCCTCTCGGATTTCAGGCCATTTGCTCTCAGGCACATACGCCCTTGATGCCGCAGAACATTTCTGCCCCTGGTATTCAAAGGCTCCACGTACAAATGCTGTAGCTACCTGCTGGACATCAGCCGATGGATGCACTACGATGAAATCCTTACCACCGGTTTCTCCCACCAGCTTGGGGTAGCTTTTGTAATTGTTCAGGTTGGCAGCAACACCTGACCATATCTGGTTAAAAGTTGCCGTTGATCCTGTAAAATGCACCCCTCCAAGATCACGATGGCTAAGCACCTGCCTCCCTATCATCGAACCCCTGCCCGGGATGAAATTGATCACTCCATCCGGGAGGCCTGCCTCCATGAAAATTTTCATCAGGATATAATTCGAAAGAATGGATGTCCCGGCAGGCTTCCATACAACCGTATTCCCCATCAGCACAGGAGCGAGGTTAAGGTTGGCAGCAATTGCTGTGAAATTGAACGGCGTCACCGAAAAAACAAACCCCTCAAGTGGGCGATATTCCAACCGGTTGATCATCCCTTTCTCCTGGATCGGCTGATCATCATAAATCTCTGAAATGAAATGGGCATTGAACCTCAGAAAATCAACCGTTTCACATGCCGCATCAATCTCAGCCTGGTAAACATTCTTCCCCTGCCCGAGCATAGTGGCAGCATTCAGGAGATGCCGGTACTTCCCGGAAATGAGCTCCGCAATCTTCATGGTCACGCTCACACGCTCCACCCAGGATACGGTGCTCCAACCCCTATGAGCCTCCATGGAAGCATCAATGGCCATCTGCACTTCCCGCTCCCCTGCCTGGTGGTAGGTGGCCAGAATATGGCTGTGGTTGTGCGGCATTACAACCTTACCGGTATCACCTGTCCTGATCTCCTTCCCTCCGATAACCAGGGGGATATCCATCACTGAGGAGCTTAGTGTCCTTAACTCCTCCATCAATAACTTGCGGTCACGGCTGCCCGGAACATACGACCGCACCGGTTCATTCTCCGGCATACCATACTTAAAAATTGCATTGTTCATTACACTTGCTTATTGGTTCATCATGTGGTTTATTTTCTGTTTCGATATG
>JAWOGX010000317.1:0-5107 GCA_046496455.1 Bacteroidales bacterium
ACCGATTTTTTCCTTGGAAGTGATTTCGGGCCTTACCAGATGGTGGGGATTCCGGCATACAAAAGGATATGGATGGAGCCTTCGCAGATTGCAGTGGAACTTGCCCGCGAACTGGCAATGCTGAGGGCCGGCATGCCCGATGAAGTTGAAACCCTGCTTGACCAGATGGTATTCGAAGGGAAGATCCTATACTTCCTTGACGCCATGATGCCCACCGCCCCCGACTCGGTCAAGATCCGATACACTGCTTCGCAGCTACGCTGGTGCGAAGAGAACCAGCGGCATGTGTGGGCATACATGGTGAACAACCAGATGCTCTATTCATCCGATCAGAACCATGCAAAACTGATGATCCAGGACTCTCCCTTCACACCGGTATTTACCGAGGCATCCCCGGGCAGGCTCGGGCACTGGTTTGGGTGGCAGATCGTGAAGAAATACATGCAGAAAAACCCAGACCTCACCATTGTCGACCTTATGGAAGATCAGGATGCCGGGAAGATCCTGAATGGGTCAGGGTACAAACCAAAATGATGTGATGATGTGGTGATGTGATGATGTGGTGATGTGGTGATGTGATGATGTGGTGATGCCGGAGTGCAGCGAAGGCCACGCCCTGGCGTGGTGCTGATATACTAATTACTAATTAATTATTTCATTGCACTCGAAACACATTGTTGGCCTCCAGGATAAAGCGGAGGAGTTCATCCCGCCCTTTGCCGGTTGAGGCAGAGCTGACAAACATTTGGGGGAGTTCTTCCCACTCCTGCATGAGTGTTGCGCCGTAATGCCTCACGGCAGCATGTACTTTGGAATCAGAGAGCTTATCGCATTTGGTGAACACAATAGTGAAGGGGAGCTGTTTTTCCCCCATCCACCGGATAAAAGCCAGGTCGATGGCCTGGGGCTCCAGTCGCACATCGATCAGGATGAAGGAATTCAGGAGGTTAATCCGTTTTTCGAGATAATTTCTGATCATAGCGGGCCAGGCCTCCCTGACGGTTTTAGAGACCCGTGCATAGCCATACCCCGGCAGATCGGCGAGGTACCATGAATCATCGATGGAGAAATGGTTGATGAGGCGTGTTTTCCCGGGTGTGGAAGAGGTCTTGGCGAGCCCTTTTTTTCCTGTCAGCATATTGATCAGCGAGGATTTCCCAACGTTGGACCTGCCGATGAAGGCGTGTTCGGGAAGTATCGGTTTGGGGCACTCTTTGAGCCCCGGACTGGAGGTCAGGTGCTTTGCCTCCCTGATTTCTATTTCGGGTCTGTCAGACTGTTTTTCCTGCACTGGCTGTTTGATTCATGTTTTGAGGTGACGGGCTTTCTTTTCCGGATAGATATCATCGATACACACCAGTATCCCGGTTTCTTCCACACCACCAAAATGGGGATTGACGGCCGTGCCGAAGGTTTTCATGGTGGAAGAGAGACTCATATAGGCACTCACCAGCGGTGGTACCTGCTCTCCGTAATGGCGGACAAACCTGACGAGTGCTTTGTAATCCTGGTCATAGTCATCCCCCCTGAAATGGTGCCTTACCTCCTCCAGGGGGGTTTCGACATGCACTTCAAGCTCCGGGAAAGGCACAACCAGTTTGTCAGTATCGGGAAAATAGAGTTGCATGAAGTTGAGGATGAGATCCCGTGCTTTCACATTGAAGGAAGTATACATGGTGATCTTGCCAAAAAAGTACTTCATATCGGGGAAACGCATCATCAGGCCACCGAGGCCATCCCACAGGTTGTCGAGGGAATAGATCCCCTTGCGGAAATCATTGGAGGGCTGATAGGCAGGCTGCACCCAGGAGCGTCCCAGCTCAATGGTTACGGGTAAAAATTCTTTGCGGAACCTGTCGGAGAAGGTAAATATTTCAGCCACAGGACTAAGCGGATTTCCAGCCTCATCGTGCATCATATCCCTGCCATGGATAAAACGGTAACCGCCAACAATAGCCCGGTCGACCGGATTCCAGACGATCAGCTGTAAAAAAGGCTTCTCCGCCGTATCAAACATGTCAATGTCCAGCTCTTCGCCGATACCCCCTCCCGCATCCCGAAAGGTGATTTCGCGCAACCGCCCGATCTCCCTCATCGTTTGTGGGGAATCGTGGGAAGAAACAATATAGATCAGGTTATCGTTGTAATTGGTCCGCTTGACAAACTTCTCATCCGTCAGCTCAGATTCTATCAGGAATGGATCAACAGCAGCAATGATATCTTTAAGCATGGTATATGGCTATGGGTTTATCGATCGACTAAATTAAAGAAAATATAATTGTGCCCGGAGGTAAAAATTCACTTCCCCTCACCGAGCCTGTATACAATATCCTTTACCCAGTCAGCCCACTCCCGGGGTTTCCTGCTTTTGTCGAAGCGGGTGTGTGGAATCGGCTCTCCAATGGTGATGACAAATTCCTTGTCGTATTGTTTAAACATCTCATTAACCAGAAAAAACATCTCAATATTGGCCTTAATCCGGAAGAACTTCCGGAGGCGAGCCAGGTTATAGAAGAAATTTGAATTTCTTCCACTGAAATAAACAGGTACCACTATACGCTGATTTCTTCTCGCCTGACTCACGAATGTTGACTTCCACTCAAGATCGCAAATCACGCCCGACTGCTTGCGTGAACACAATCCTGCCGGAAACATGGGGATGATATTCTCCCCGGCGAAAACCCGGTTCACCGCGTTGATATTCTCAGTATTCCGGCCATGCTTGTTTACCGGAACGAACAGGTTGCGCACATTGGGAAGAAACATCAGCAGGTCGTTCACCATGATCACTGCATCCCGCCTCACCCTTCCGATGGTGTGCATCAGGGCGACGCCATCCAGCCCGCCAAGCGGGTGGTTGGATGCCAGGATCACTTTCCCCTCGGCCGGGATATTCTCAATGCCATGCACCGTAACCCGCACATTGAAAAATCTGAGGACTGCATCAACAAAATCGAAATCCTGCCTGTGGCGGTTTTCCCATAAAAACTTATTGATTTCCTCTTCATGGAGGATCTTCCTGAGGTAACGGTAAGCAAATCCCGGGAGCATCCGTGCAAGCCGTTCGCTTTTGCTCCTGACCACCTCCCTGATGTCGATGGTGCGCTCTGTAATGCCCAACATATGATTCTCCGCCGCGGGAGCAATCCCTTCACGTGCTGTCATCATGCTTTAATTTTCAGTGGTGCAAAGGTAGCGTAATATCTCCTTTGTAGAAAATCGGTTTTTTATCAACATCGGAATATTTATCCCACCTTTTACCACTACATCTCTGATAATCTTATTTTATTGATTTTATGTTAATTAACAAATACGGTCCCGATGAAAATAATGAACAATTTGGTGCAGTTATGAACAAAAGTGGGTGAAAGTGTAACATTATGCGCTAATTGTGGTAAAAAGTGGTAATTCTTCTCTATCTTTACACCCGAAACCACTAACCAATGACAAACCTGATCGGTGTACATGAGTGCAAGGTTGATGAGAAGGGTCGGCTGATGCTGCCGGCTCCTCTCCGCAAGCAACTTATGCCCGTGATCGAGGAAGGCTTTGTCGTGAAGCGGAGTGTGTTTCACAAGTGCCTTGAGCTTTATCCGATGGCGGAATGGCAGAAGGAAAGCGGTGAAATCAGCAGTCTCAATCGATTTGTAAAAAAGAATGTGGACTTCATCCGGATTTTCATGGCAGGTGTAAAAACCGTAGAGTTGGATACCGCAGGGCGCTTACTGATTCCGAAAGACCTCACCGTTTATGCCGGTATCGACAGGCAGGTGGTGCTCTCATCGGCGGTCAACCGCATTGAGATCTGGGACAAGGATCTCTATGAGGGGATGATTGCTGAGGGGGCTGCTGTTTTTGCTGATCTGGCAGAGGAGGTGATGGGCAAACAAACCAGACCAACGAGCGCACCTGAAGATGTACCATAATCCGGTCTTATTGCACGAGAGTATTGAAGGTCTGCGTATTTCTCCGGGTGGGATATACGTGGATGCCACATTTGGTGGCGGTGGCCACTCCCGTGCCATCCTGGAGAAACTGGAGGGCGGACGGCTGATCGGCATTGACCAGGACGCTGACGCGTCGGCCAATGCGGTGGATGATCCGAGGTTCACCCTGGTGCACGGCAACTTCCGTTACCTTATACAATACCTCCGGTATCTTGGCGCCCTCCCTGCCGACGGGATTCTTGCCGATCTGGGCATTTCATCCCATCAGATCGACAGGCCTGAGCGCGGGTTCACCCTGCGCGCCGATGCTCCGCTGGATATGCGGATGGACCGGGGTCTGGAGCAGAATGCAGCCACATTGCTCGCATCTGCCACGCAGGAGGCACTTCAGAAAATCCTGAAGGATTTTGGGGAGATACAACATGCCGGGAGGGTAGCTTCGTCGCTGATCCGTTACCGCGAGACACAACCCCTTGACACTTCCGATACGATCCGGGAAGCACTGAGACCCATGATCCCTGCGCGGCAGGAGCACAAATTCCTGGCAAAGGTGTTCCAGGCGCTCCGTATCGCTGTGAATGACGAGCTGGAGGCGCTGAAGGAGTTCCTGATGCAGTGCCCCGATGTGCTGAAACCAGGAGGCAGGCTGGTGGTGATTGCGTATCATTCACTGGAAGACCGGCTTGTGAAGCATTTCCTCCGGAGTGGCAACTTCGAGGACAAACCCGATACAGATTTTTTCGGGAATGTGAGTGCCCCTTTCCGGGCAATCACCAGAAGTGCATTAACGCCATCGGAGGAGGAGATGGCAGAGAACAACCGCGCGCGAAGCGCCAGATTAAGGATAGGAGAAAGGCAATAACATGGGATTCTTCAGAAGAAAAGCATCGAAGCCGGTTATGGAGAACAGGTTCAGGGCCAGGGTTGAAGAGGCCGGGAATGATCATTCACCCACCCCCCCACGGGAAGAGCCCTCCGGAGGCAACGGCAACAGGCAGAAAAGGGAGGAACGCCCATCTGACATCCGTGTGAATCCCCTTCTCCTGATTGGCACCGGAAGAAAACCCGACCAGGACCTCTTCCCAGGCCGGCTCATCGGCCTCGTTCTTGAGGGAGTTCTCCGGGGAGCTGTCAATGAAATCGGCAATGATTCGTTCAAT
>JAWOGX010000196.1:0-8796 GCA_046496455.1 Bacteroidales bacterium
ACATCACATTCACATTGGGCAGCGGTTTGATACCCACGGGAGCAGACCTGGTGAACTGGTAGGCCAGCGTTGAGATCTGCTTATCCGGAAACTCAGCGGCAATTTCGTTTGCCATTTCGATGTAGGCTCCGGAAAAGCTTCCGTATTGTTCATACTTCGCCTGACAGAGGTCACATTCGCAATAATTGTAGCAGTCGTTCTGGGAGACAGACCAATAGATCGCTTCCGGTTTCTTTGCCATGGCGGCGCGGAGGTTCTTCTTCAGCTCCTCCATCATCTCCCTGTTTGAGAGGCATAACTGCCCGTCTCTCAGGCGTCTGCCATCCACCAGTGCGAAATACTCCGGATGGTGATCAAAATAGGTTTCAGGGGGTATCAGACGGTGGAAGGTGTGCACCCACAGCGGCCCCCATTCATCAAAACTGCTCTTATGGTGGTTTGCAAATTCACGGTCGAAACGTGTTTGAAAACTCGGCACCCTCCAGTCGAATGCAGGAACAAATAGTTTGTCGATCAACGGCAGAGGGAGTACTTCATAATCGACCAGCATCTCTTCGTTGGGGGTGAAAAACATGGAACCAAGATACTCCTCCAGAAGGGTATAAACGGCGTACAAATCCCCTATCGGTTTCTTCCCGGCCAGCCAGGCACCCTTAGTGGTCACCAGGATGAGGAAAGCGTCATCCATCGTTGCAGCTTCCAGTTGTTGCCGGCGGTTTTCCGGAAGCCAATCTTTACCCAAATAGAAGTTATACTTCCCTGTTACAGTTGTATCAGAACTTTTTGAAGGAAGGGTATAGGTTTCACGGAGATAGGATGCCAGCTCAGAAGCAGCCTTCTGCGTGAGGGAGTCAGCATTCGCCGAACATACAATCGCGGGGAGCGAGAATACTGTATTGACAAGATGGGGCTGCTGAGAAGCTATTGGCGATGAGAAAGCAAGGAGAAATGTTAGCAGCAGGCAGAGTGGAAAAGATTGATACAGAAATGTTTTACGTCTCATAACGTTGGGTCGTTAATTTGAGACGCAAGATAAAGATTTCCGCGTGACTCTGCCAATCAGTTTTTGATACAACGCACCGAGCAACCCACTTGTTTATCGGTGATGGAAGCACCGAGGTAAGGGTTATCGTAATTAAGGGCCCGCAGGTAGGCTGTAGTGGCATTATGCTCTGATGAGGTCCACCAGTAGCCGAACAATTTCAGGTTACCAAAACCTCCTGTGCATGTATGACTTCTGAAGCCTCCTCCCCTGCCGTTGAATCCTGTTTCGTTGGTCGCACCCGTGTTGGGGCTGTCCCAGTAAACCATTCCGGTCTCCTTCATCGGGCCGCCCGCAATGCTTTCTCCGCCCAAATGCATCGATAATTCGTAGTAGTCATTCAGCGTTGGCACTCTCCAACCCGTCGGGCATAATTTATCCGAAGCAGCAGCATGGAAGTTATACAGCGCCCCGTAATCCTTGCGAAACTGTCCTGAACTGTTCCCATACCAGCAATAGCCGGGACCGGAAAGCTGCTTCCACAAGTCATTATTTTCTTCCAGTTTAATCATGGTGCCATCGTTGAAACAGGTCACCATCAGGTTGGATGCCATCCAGGTCTGGGTCCCGATCTGGACCGTCTGATAAATGTTGCCATCATAATCCTTGACAGTACCATCGTCTGGCTCATCCTTGCTGCATCCCGTTGATGCGAGGAGCACAAAAAGCATGGAAACAAAAAGTGCTGTGGCTGAAGTAATGTTCTTTTTCATGCACGATATGACTGCAATTCCCCCTAAGGGTTTAATCAGATGTAATACTGCTTCGAATACGGAAAAAGACCCTGTCAATTCCGTTGCACCAGGAAAAGGATGTTGACCAGGTTCCGGTCACGGTCAGTGAGACGGAGAAGGTAAGGACCGGCCGGCAATTGACGGATATCAAGCGAAGGCGAGTAATAATCAACCGATGCCGTGAGCAGGATTTTGCCAGAGAGTGCACAAATCTCCGCTGTGTAATGCTCCGATTCAGGTATCCCCTGGATTGAAAGTTTTTCTTTTGCCGGAACCGGATAGGCTTTGAGTGATTTCAGGCTGGCAGGCACATCCATACCTGTCATGGTAAAATATTGGCATTCGGCGGTATCAGAACACACTTCTGTCCTTGCAATGAGCGTGTAAAATCCTGGCAAAGAGGGTTTGAACACCTGGTTTGTGGCACCGGGGACCGGCTTCAGGACGGAAGAACATTCACACCATTGATACCATTGCCCTGGCGACATTGCAACGGCGCTGTCGCCCGACAGCACAAAAGAGGCATCCGCAGGCTCTACATAAAGGTGCAATGTAATCAGGGAATCGCAACCTTTTTGGGTAAGCAGCTGAAAACTATAGGTTCCTGTCACCTGGCAGGGAGTCTGCAGAAACCAATACACATCACCATGACAAATGGTGTCATAGACCTGCAGCGAATATGTATCGAATACTTGCAGGAGCAACTTGGCTGTATCACTGCAGATGATGGAGGATGAGATCAGCATGATCTCATTGTTACCAGGCTTGTCAAGCTGAACTGCAGGATGTTCAAGGGTTGAGAATGAGACACCGTTCAGAAACCATTCGTAATCTGTGGCATTCCAGCTTGCATTGATCAGCTGGACAGTACAACCTGCACATATCGGATACTGGGCAATGGAGAAACCGGCATGAACCGGGCAGAAAACCGGTTGAAGAATAGGCTCCGGGTTGACGGTTGCCTGGGGATTCTGCACCTGAAAGAGAGGATCCTGATGGTGCTTCCACATCCATGCCTGCCCGCATAAGGTCATCGACACTGCCAGCAGCAGCGAAACCATGAATACTCTGATGAGGTTTCCGGACATCGAAAAATGGTCAGGTTCAGGAGAATGCTCCACAAATATAAAACATTAAGCAAGAAATCAACGATCTCGACTGTTTTTTTTACCTGTTATACACCGTTGTCCTCACCACACCGGTGCCACTGACGGTGGCAGCGACCAGTTCTTTCCGTTTTGCACCGTCGAACCATACCACATCAGCACTGAATGCATCCCTGCTGATGATCAACCCGCCGAGGCATCGCCAGTTCACTGCTTCATTACGATGATGAACAACTTCGTACTTCGCTGCCCCGGACTGAACATTGAATGCGGCAACAGGCCTGATTTCCAGTGGTGTTCCTGACTGAATCCGGAAGAAAAATCCCGACATCTCCCGTCGCATCATCGGATAAACGGCAGTGTCATCGTCCTGGGGTTCATGGTTGCCATCCGGAATCGTAATCAGTTTCACATCATAACCAAGTCCTCGCATGTGGCCGGTGATCGGTTCAGACCCATAGAGCTTCCTGCTGAAAAAAGCGGTAAGCCTGGGGTCAATCCGCGTAAAAGGATAATCGTAACCATAGGGTACGATGCGATCAGCAGTACCGTGTACCATTAGAACAGGGATCTTTTCGTCCCCACTGACCATTTCAAGGTCTGTAAGCCCTCCCCAGAGATTCACCACACCGGCAACCCTGTATTTCCCCTTACTGCTGTTGGTGCTGCAGTCCAGACATCCCTGGTCCTTTCTCAGCCCAAACAGAAGCCCCCGGGTACTCCCCCACCTCTCATGCTCTTCCATGAATGCGGTGAAAAGGGAAAGAAAACCACCGGCGCTGTTGCCTGCAACAAAAACCATATCCGGGTTGATGCGGTAGGTTGTCTTATTTTCCGATAAAAACCGCAACGCAGCGCGGACATCCTGCACTGCCCTGTAAATGCCCCGCTCAAGCTGGGCGTAGACACCGGGTACAAACGGGTATCCCATGCGGTAATTGATGGATGCAACCACGTAACCGCACTGGGCAAAATAGGTAGCAAGCCTGATCTGCAGCGAATCACGCTTGTCGCCGACCACAAAGGCGCCACCGTGGATCAGCAGGATCAACGGCCGCTCTCTGACCGTATCCCCTACAGGTTCGTAAATATCCATGTTAACCCGGATGCTGTCCGAAAACATATTTGACGTTACTTCAGAAAGGACACTCAGGATGATTTCCGGGTATCTGTTTGACGACATGTCAGGAAATGGTTTCGATGCATAGTAGCCTGAAGCATATCCATAGGTTTTAGCCGTGCGGTTGACCCTGGTGGTGATGACCGATGCATACCGCCCAGGCATGCGGGGCATCATTGATAAGGGTGCCGGCCTCAGAAACAGCTTCTTCTGCCCTCGCCCCTGCACCATATATCCTCCTTCACTTTCAGTAATGACCCCTTTTAATTTTTTCTTCTGATGTCCGTCAAAGGTAAAATCCCAGCGCTGCCATTTCCGGCTGGCTTCAAAAGCGAACAAAGGGGAAGCTTCCTGCGTGGTCAGAATATACTTCCCTTTCAATGTTTTTCCGTCTGCTTCAAACTTCAGGGCAATCCCGAGCTCATCTGCAATGAACCACTCCCCTTTCCTGAGTTCCGTCACCTCCCTGATTCTTCGCTCACATCCCCCGAATGAAAATGTCAGCAGTAAAAAACCAGCTAAAATGACATGAATAAGGACATTCCGGTTGAATCGGCCAATCATTTTCATCGATACATTATTTCTGTGCGCAAATGTATTAATTCAACCGTAAACTGTCAAAACGAACCGTTTTCTGATCCAAACAATAAATAACTATGTTTTTAGTTCATAAACGAAAAGATTAGTTAATTTAGCTGTGTAAAACATCTTATTCATCGATTTGACCAATCATTTTTATCATGGAGAAGAAAATCAAAGAGTTGACCAGGGCAGAGGAGCAGGTGATGCAGATACTGTGGAAACAGGGTAAAGGGTATGTAAAGGACCTGGTGAATCATTTTCCTGAACCGAAACCTGCATACAATACAGTTTCAACCATCATCAGGATACTGGAAAAAAAAGGGGTGGTTGCCCACAAAAGCTATGGCAATACCCACGAATACTATCCGCTGCTCACCAGGGAAGCGTATTCAAAGCGTTATCTCGGCAGTTTCGTCAACCGTTTTTTTGGCAATTCATACCACAACCTGGTTTCATTCTTTGCTGAGCACGAGCAGGTTTCATTGCAGGAGCTGGAAGAGATCAGGCATATCGTAGAAAAGGAAATCAGCAAAAAGAGAAAGAAATGAACACAATCATGATCTACCTGGTTAAGGTGGCAACAGCCCATGCATTGTTGTTTCTCCTGTATAACGGTTTACTCAGGAGGGGAACCCATTTCAGACTGAACCGGTTTTACCTGATCTCCGGCATCATCATCCCCTTTATCATCCCCCTGATACAAATACATCAAACCTCTGACAGCATCATCAGCACGGCAGCCATTATGCTGAAGCAGGTGACCATTGGGATTGAAAAGGCGGATATTGCGACAGTTTCCGGCCTCTCGTTCCTTCAGTTCACAATGGCAGTTTACCTTACGGGCATGGTTTTCATGGTCCTTCGCAATACTCATCATCTTTTAAGCCTGTGGAGGATACACATCACATCTGCACCTTCCGGACAGACAGGTTGTCAGGTCAGGGTTACCAGGGGAAGGGTTCCAGCCTTTTCATTCTTTGACAATTTGTATCTGGATCAGGAAACACTGGCATCGGCAGACATCGGGAAGATCATACTCCATGAAAAGGTTCATATACGGCAATGGCACAGCCTGGACGTCATGCTTGCTGAATTGCTCTGCACCATAGTGTGGTTCAATCCTTTCTCATGGAAGATCAGGGGTGCATTGAAAGAAGTTCACGAATACCTCGCCGATGCCGGCGTCAGGGAAGGAGATCCGGACATCCCCGGATATTTTACGCTACTTACAAGTCAAGCTATTGGCATTCAGCCAGCTTTTTCCAACCAATTCAATCAATCATTAATCTTAAAACGACTTAAAATGATGACAAAGAACCGCTCCGGGAGATTTGCCCCGATGAAGGCACTCCTGGGAATCCCGCTGCTGCTCCTGCTTTTCGTTGCTTTTTCAGGCCACAACAAGGCAGATGCGCTGATTGCTGTTGAACAAACAGCATTATACGACAGGGTGTTGAATTCAACCCTGAATCTCCCTCCGGGCAATGACCTGACTGAGGAGACCTCGCCACAGTTTCCGGGTGGTAACGAAGCGATGATGAAGTTTATGCAGGCAAACATCCGCTATCCCGAAGCTGCCAGGAAGGCTGGCAAAGAGGGCGTGGTCTATGTGCAATTCACCGTTACCAGCAAGGGGAGTGTTACTGAAGTAAAGGTTAAAAAATCGGTAGAAGCTTCCCTGGATGCAGAGGCAGTGCGGGTAGTTTCCATCATGCCCGATTGGATTCCCGGGCAAAAGGATGGCAAGGCGGTGGATATGGCAATGGTCCTCCCTGTCAGCTTTAAGCTCGGAGACAAAAAATAACTTTCAATCCCCGGCAACGCCCGGAATGACAGTTTGTTTGGCGCAACCTGTCATTCCGGGCAGAGTCCGGGAATCCCCTGGGTATAATCGGCGTAACGGTGCAAAAAGAACGCATTATGCAGTCGCAACCTTTTGATTGCGTGTTTCATCTAATGAAATTAATTGCATTCAATACTCAATAAACCATGAAGTCAATTGCATTTTCCATGGCATTCCTTTGGGTAAATGCCACAGTACTTTTAGGGCAATCGTTCAGTTTTACGATGCCAACCTCCCAGTTTGTACTGATTCCGGGAGGGGGATTTGAAAGCCGTGTAAGCGTTACGGTCCCCCCCGGCGACTCAGTCATCCTCACTGCAACCTGCCCGCAGGGGCTGATGGCAGTTTTTCAGCCTGCCGTTGTTCACCACTCACAGGATGTGTTCCTGGTGGTCATTTCCACAGACAGCGCTCTTGCACAGCAGCAAACCCTCCATGTTTGTGCACGCCATCTCAATGACAGCATTACGAAGACCATCTGGATCAACGATGCGAATGACGGTCATGGCTTCTACCTGATTGATTCTGCGCGGATTCTTCTCGACACGGCATTTGGTTACCTGAAGCATATCTTCCCCACCCAGAAGATCTTTATCAACTCCGTGGAACAATTACCCTGGACAGGGTGTTTTCCCTACCCTCCCCTGATTATCGTCACCCACCACCTCTTCGTTTCCGGCAACTGGCGTGCAACCGTGCTTTGGCACAACATGGTACCACCTGACAATTGGGAAAAGGTATATATATACAATGAACAAACCGACAGCTGCTATGGCGTGCACATCGACACCTGGGGCGTCTTCAGCACGATTCCCTGTGAAAAGCAGCATTACACGATCCAGGATGTAAATTTTTCAATCCCTGAAAAGGCACCCGGCCCGGAGATGACCTGCAAACCCAATCCCACCAGTGACATCATCAACATCAAACTCAACCAGGGTTTCAGCACACCTGTGAGGTTACAGCTCCTTAATACCGCCGGACAATTGCTCCGGGATGTTGTGATCTTTGAGAAAGAATACATCCTTGATCTGGGCCAGGAACCACCCGGGATGTATGTTCTGATGGCTAAAAGTGCATCAGGATTCAAAGCCGTGAAGATCCTTAAACAATGAAATCTGGCAAGGCACTTATCCAACTCACGGCAGGCGTCATTATTCCGGCACTCCGACCGGCATGAGGTACATGATCTTCTCTTCGGTGGGGAGTTGCAGCACAGCAGCCAGCTTTTCGTCATTAAAAGCACCGACCGCACAGGTTGCCATGCCCATTGCCACACTTTGCAGATAGACATTCTGTGCTGAGTGCCCGATATCCATGCAGAGATAACGATCGGCACCCCTGTCACCATAACGTTTGGTGATCCGGGGATAAACCGCAGCATACACAATACTGGCCGGCGCCTGATGGAGCATCTTCTGGTCCAGGCATGCTTCTGCTACTTCTTTTCGCATATCCCCTTTTCTGACCAGGGTCAGGGTATGGCCCTCAGACGTGAATTTATACAGTCCTGCTTCCAGACCTTCCACATTGCCTGCCAGCAGGTAAAGGTCAAGCGGGTAGGTTGCACCGGCACTTGGCGCTGTCCTGAGCTTCAGGCGTGAATAGGATGTCGAATCAGAGATGCCGTAGGCTGCCCAAAGAATCTGCGATACCTGCTGCAAAGACATTGGACCTGCCTGATAGGTGCGCACTGAACGTCTCTTTGAAAGACTCTCTTCTACACTCATGGTACCCTTAACTGAAGGGGCCGGTAATCGGACTGCGGGTGTTTCATCAATTATTTTAAGCGTTTTGATGACCTTTTCTTCTTTATCCGCGCCTGCTGATGCCTGTTGCTTTGCCTGTATCGGCCTGCTGTCACTGGAAAAAAGCAAATGATTCATCCCCAGAGACACGAGCAGCATGAATCCCATAAAAATGCTAAGAAACAATACAATGCGTAGGTTCATCTTCGTATGTTTTTGATGCAAGATACAAAATCCTTCCGTTTTATGCGGATGAATTCCTACAACAGGTTGTTCAGAATGACTGTTTATTATTTTTAATTTTATATTAAACATTATTATATTAACAAATCAATAACAAATACTTTTATAATACTGTTATTCATTTGTTTATGCATATTTTTTCATCTGTTTTGTTTATCTTTTAAACTTTTTTGTTGAACATTATATGCAAACCGTTGTTCTTCTGTCATTACTAACCTAAACAATTATCGTCATGAAAAAAGATGCTACGTTTGAAACATATTAGTTCAACTTACCAGGTCAATACATTACTTTAATTATCAGCAAAGGAATATCATGATTATTAATGCAGCTACCATTGAACTGTGACACTTCTGCCAACTGCCTTGACCGGGGTTC
>JAWOGX010000213.1:0-12102 GCA_046496455.1 Bacteroidales bacterium
CTCGATGAACCCACCAACCATCTCGATATGCACTCGAAGGATATCCTGAAGAATGCGCTGATCCATTTTGAGGGGACGCTGGTGGTGGTGTCTCACGACCGTGACTTTCTCCAGGGGCTGACAACCAAAGTGTTTGAGTTCAGAGATCAGGGGATCCGCCAGCATATTGGAGATGTGTATGACTTTCTTGCCACGAGGCAGCTGGACACCCTCAGGGAACTTGAAAAAGGGAGAAAGGAAGCGGCCCTGGCCAGGGACGCCGGCCCGTCATCCAACAAGCTGAAGTATGAGCAGAAAAAGGAGGAGGAGCGCGCACAACGGAAAGTGAAGGCTGAAATCCAGCGCATCGAGGATGCCATCCATACCCTGGAAGAGGAGAAACATCGTATTGAACTGATGCTGGCCAACCCCCTGGCTTATCCCGGTAAAGCTTCCGATACGGAACTCTATGAGCAGTACGCCTCCCTCGACCGGGAAATTGGGGACCTTTATAAAAGTTTAGAGGGTTTAGATGTTTAGAAGGTTTAGATATCCCGACTCTCGACTCCCGACTCCCGACTCCCGACTCTCGACTCCCGACTCTCGACTCTCCACTCTCGACTCTCCACTCTCGACTCTCGACTCTCGACTCTCGACTCAATATTATTTGTAAAAGGTATTGACTTTGGCCTTTTCCGGATGTAACTTTATAGCGTTAAATGCTTTCATCTTAACCTAAAAAGTAGATTCCAATGAAAAAGATTTTTACGCTTCTCCTTTGCACGGCCTGTTGCATCGGATTGTATGCCCAGCCAGTTATTACGTCATCTTTCAACCCTGCTCCGGGTGAACAATACCGCTATCATCCGGTCAATACACAGATTACTCCCGGCAACAGCGGAGCCAACATCACATGGGATTTCTCTGGCATCCAGATCATTTATAACCCGATTATCGGGAAATACATCAATCCTTCGCAAACACCCTATGCGAATGATTTTACGGGATCCAACGTGGCATTCGAGGATTATTTTGCAGCAGGGACCTACCACTATTTCGAAACGACCACCAATCACTATGAAAAGAAGGGAGAAGCATCCGTGCTCTATACGGCGGTATACCAGAACCCCCATACCATGTTCACCTATCCTTTCACTTACAACACTGTTGTTACAGACAATTTTGCCTGCACCACTGCCGTAGGCTCCCTGACCCTTGAAAGGAACGGCACCTGGGAGGCCAACGGGGATGCCTATGGTACACTGATGTTGCCATCCGGCACACACAGCAATGTGCTGAGGATAAAAACCACCTGCAACACCGTTGACGAGTACCCGGGCGTTATCGAAAACGGCAAGAATGTTATCGAATATTGCTGGGTAATACCGACATCCAAACGGCCTTTACTGAAAATTGGCACCGAATACCATTTTTCAGGTGGTGCCCCCATTGACACCGTGTATTATGTGAGAATCTCCGAGGAGGTCTCCGGCATCGCCCATCCTGATCAGAACCTTTCCAACATCCGGCTTTACCCTAATCCGGTAGCCGGGGATGAGTTGGCGGTCGGTTTTGAAATGCAGCACCAGGCGGAAGTGAAAATTGAACTTGTGAGTGCCGATGGAAAAGTATCGCGATCAATGCCGATGCAGAACATGGCTCCGGGAACGCACCAGGTAACAGTTGCCATGGAAGGGCTGGCCCCCGGGCTTTGGTTCGTAAGGGTTGATTCCGGCGGAATCCCGAAAATGTTCAAAGTGGTGAAGTTATAAACCGTTATGAATCACGAAGCCTCAAAGCCTCTGCAAAGTCATGCAGGGGCTTTTTCAATGCCACTTCCACGGTAACTTTCCCGAGATAATGAACCCCTTCGCTGTACAATTCTTCGATCAGCAGGTTGGTTTTTTCAGGGATGTTGTATTTGCGGTAAAGTTTTGTGACCTCATTGATCTTCTCCTGCGGACGGTCATTCACTTTCAGCCACGACTCCAGGGCTGCCCTGTCGCTTTGGCTGGCATCGGCAAGACAGCGCACGAGCAGGTAGGTCTTTTTGTTGGTGATGATATCGTTGCCGGTCTGTTTCCCAAATTTGCTCTCATCCCCAAAGACATCAAGGAGGTCATCCTTCAGCTGGAAGGCCAGACCAATCTTTTCCCCGAAACGGTAGAGGTTTTCAAGGTCTTCCTCCGGCGCATCTGCATACAGGGCGCCTATTTTCAGTGCTGCTGCCATCAGTACCGAAGTCTTCAGCCTGATCATCTCCATGTACTCCCCGATGGAAACATCGGATCGTTTTTCAAAATCCATATCATACTGCTGCCCTTCGCAAACCTCCCTGGCAGTCTGGTTGAAGGTATTCAGGATCTGAACAATGTTTTTGGAGTGGCTCCGCAGCAGGTGGTCATAGGCCAGCACCATCATCGTGTCGCCGGAGAGTATTGCGGTGTTGATGTCCCAGGCCTTGTGGACAGTTTTTTTGCCTCGCCGGATGGGTGCCTGGTCCATAATGTCATCGTGCACCAGGGTAAAGTTGTGAAATACCTCAACCCCAACGGCTGCATCGATCACACTCTCTACAGGTTTGCCGTAAAGCTGTGCTGCAATGATCACCAGCATCGGACGCAAACGCTTTCCACCGATGGACATGATGTAATCAATGGGCTCATACAAGCTTGCCGGTTCCGATATAAATGACTCCTTTTCCAGCTTTTTCGATACGATCTCCTGGATCTCTCCAATGGTCAGCATATTTCAGCAATGGTTATTTAAATTCATTTCCGATTGCGAAGGTAACAATTTCATCATATCCTGAACATCATAAAGTTTGGTTATCTTTGGCCTTACTATGAGTTGCAGGCAAACCCGACACATCTCTGTTGCCATTCTTGCAGGGGGAAGAAACTCCCGTTTTAATGGACAACCCAAAGCGCTTATCCCCTGGAAAGGGAAACCCCTAATTCAGTATTATCTGCTTCAGCTTCAAAAATATACAGATGACCTGTTCGTGATTTCCAACGAACCGGAACAGCTGTTTCCATTCACCAAAAAGGTATTCCCGGATCAGATTGCCGGTCGGGGACCGCTCTCAGGAATCCATGCCGCAGTCACACGGGCTGTTCATCCCCATGTGCTCGTCGTCGCATGCGACATGCCGTTCCTTCCGGTGGCCCTCATCCCCCACCTGACTGCGCAAACGGATAAGAATCCTGATCGGGTGATTATTCCCGTGCATGAAAAAAAGACCGAACCTTTGTTTGCGCTATGGCCATCAAACCTTGCGGGCAAACTTGAGTATTGGCTGAACCGGAACAATGACCTGAAAATCCTGAGGTTTGTTGATGAGAATGCAGTTGGTTTTTATTTTGATGCACGGGCGCTGTTGCACGGTGATTACCTGTTTTTCAATATCAATACCCCCGATGACCTCCGCCTGGCCCGGTCCATGGCTGTGGATCGGATGGCCTGAAGATCGGTATTCACAAACTGAAATCTTGATATATTTGACTTTTTGTAATCGTATTCAAAGAAATAGCAAAGACAAAATCCAAAACAAACATCTTCATGAAACCTGAGGAGATTTTGCAGATGTACGAACCATGCCAGGAGAACCTTCTGGCAGTGTTGCACCAGATCCAGGAGCACGATCCGGGAAACCATGTATCAGGGGAGGCGGTCAGAAAGGTGGCGGCGTGGATGAAGGTCCCGGTATCTTCTGTGTATGGGGTATTGAAATACTACGCTATGTACAGCACCGAACCCCGTGCCCAGCATATCATCAGGGTTTGCAATTCTGTGGTATGTGCCCTCAGGGGTGGAGAAGCGCTAAAAATGGAGGCTGATGCACTGGCAATGAAATTCAACGGAGGGGAACGCCCTTTGTTTTCGGTAGAGCATACCGAGTGCCTGGGGCATTGCGAGTCGTCGCCCGTGGTTATGTTCGGGGACGAAACGCACGGTCATGCCACAGCGGAAACCATTGAGGAATTGATGAAACAGCATCAGAAAGGGGGCAGCCATGACCAGGAATAGTGAGCAGAAGATTGCCATGCTGTGGGCCGGGGAGCTCGACCCGCTTGACCTTGATGGTTACCGGAGAAGGGGTGGTTTCACGGCCTTTGTCAAGGCAAAGGCCATGGAACCGGCAGCATTGGTGTCGATGGTGGATGCCTCCGGCCTCCGGGGCAGGGGTGGGGCCGGGTTTCCCACCGGGATGAAATGGAAATTTGCCGCAGCAGAACCCGGCAGCGGGAAACATGCCATTGCCAATGCGGATGAAGGGGAGCCCGGTACTTTCAAGGACCGGTATATCATGGAACAGGTTCCATACCGATTCCTGGAAGGGCTGATGATAGCCTCGCTGGCAATCGGGGCATCCGATGCCTGGATTTACATCCGTCATGAGTATACACGTTCAATCGAAGTGCTTAAAGCGGCAATAGAACAATTATATCTTGCAGGTTTGGCAGGGAATGACGGAGGGGGACAGGGGCGCAGGCTCGATATCCATCTCAGGACCGGTGCGGGTTCATACCTGTGTGGCGATGAAACCACATTGCTGGAGTCGATGGAGGGGAAGAGGGGCAATCCGAGGTACAAACCCCCTTTCCCGGCGCAGAAAGGGTTTCGGGGGAAGCCTTCCGTGGTGAATAACGTGGAGACCCTGGCCCATGTGCCTTACATCATCCTTCACGGTGCAGAGGCTTACCGTGCGGTTGGAACGCCACAGTCACCGGGGACCAAGATGTATTGCCTCAGTGGCACCGTGAACCAACCCGGGGTGTATGAGCTTCCCATGGGAACAACCCTTCGCACCCTAATTGATGATTTCGGAGGTGGGATGCCTGAAGGGGTTGCACTGAAAGGGGCTCTCCTTGGCGGCGCTGCCGGCACCTTCACCGACACCACCCTGCTGGATGTGCCCATGGATTACGATCAGCTCAAAGCGGTCGGCGCCACCCTGGGTTCAGGTGCCGTGATCGTAATCGGTGACAAGGACCCGGTGCCGATGATGCTGGAGAACATCCTCCATTTCTTCAAACATGAATCCTGCGGAAAATGTGTCCCCTGCCGGATTGGTTGCCACAGGCTGATCCGTATGATGGACGATCTGGGTACAGGGGCTATACCGAAGGCAGATACCATGGGGATGATGATCCGGGAAGCCGGCCTGATGGCATCAACAAGCCTCTGCGGTCTCGGACAATCCCCCATCCTGCCGGTCAGGAGTGCTTTCAGGTATTTTTCCAATGAGTTTTAATCTGAATTACTGAATATGAAAAGCGATACCATCCATATCACCATCGATGGCCGGACCATTGAAGCCAGCCAGGGCGCAAACCTTCTCCGGGTGGCCAGGGAGAACGGGATCAACATCCCGGGCCTGTGTTACCACCGCAAACTGACCCCCACAGGCGCCTGCCGCCTGTGCCTTGTCAAACTTGGCAACAGCCCGGCAATGGTTACATCCTGCACCACCACAGTCCAGGACGGGATGCAGGTGACCGCCTTTGACCCGGAACTCGAAGAGGCCAGAAAATTCCTCCTTGACTACCTCCTGGCCGAACATAACATGGAGGATGACGGCGCCTATACTGATGAATTGCTGGAGCTTGCCAGGCGTTACAACCTGGAGGCAGCAGGGAACCGGAAGTTCAAACCCTTCTGGCAGGAGCTTGATGGGGTGCGTGATGATTCCTCCCCGGTGCTTGCCTACGACTCCACCAAATGCATCCGCTGTTTCAGGTGCATCAAAGCGTGCGACGAAGTGCAGGGGAAGAATGTGCTTTCTGTCGCCCTGCGCGGAACCCATAGCTACATCGTAGGTGGGGCAGGGGTGTGGGGAGAATCGGAATGCGACGGCTGCGGTGAGTGCATCCAGCTCTGTCCTACCGGTGCCATCGTGGAAAAGCTTCACCGGGATGAGATTGCCACCCCGCGCACTGAGCCCCTCTCAGTAACCGGGATCGAAAAGCGGGTGCAGACCACCTGCCCGTATTGTGGCGTGGGGTGCCAGATCGAACTGTGGGTGAAGAACGGCCGCCTGGTGCGCTCCGACGGGGTGGAAGGGGTTTCCCCCAATGACGGCCGCCTGTGCATCAAGGGGAGATTTGGCTATGACTATATCCACAGCCCTGAACGGCTCACAGAACCACTTATCCGCCGAAATGGCAAACTGGAACCGGCTTCATGGGAGGAAGCCCTCGGTCTGATTGCGACAAAGTTCACCCAAATCAGGCAGCAACATGGCAGCGGTGCCCTTGCCGGTTATTCATCGGCAAAATGCACCAATGAAGACAACTATATCTTTCAGAAATTTATCCGCATCGCATTCGGGACCAATAATGTGGATTATTGTACCCGCCTTTGCCACGCTTCAACGGTCGTAGCCATGCTGCGTTCCATCGGCGATGGAGCCGGAAGCAACTCCATAGAGGATTTTGAAACCACCGACTGCCTCTTTGTGATCGGCAATAACATCATTGAGACCCATCCTATTACAGCCACCTACGTGAAGCGTGGCATTGCACAAGGGATGAAGGTGATTGTGGTGGACCCGAAGTGGACTCCCCTGGTGCCCAAAGCCACCCTCTTCCTTCAGCCAAAGCTGGGGACCGATGTGGCGCTGCTCAACGGGTTGATCCATGTGATCATCCGCGACCGGCTGTATGATGAGCCGTTTATCCAAAGCCGTGTCAGGGGGGGTATGGAGTCGTTTGATGCGCTCAGGAGCCTCACCGACAAATACACCCCCGAAATCACCGAAGGGATCACCGGGGTGAAAGCGTCTCTGATTGAAGAGGCCGCCCGGATGTATGCCGCTGCACCCACGGCCATGATCGCTACCGGGATGGGGATGAGCCAGCAGGTGACAGGCTCCAACAATGTGTTCAGCCTGATCAATATGATGCTCATCACCGGTCAGATCGGGAAGGAGCGTGCCGGCATTGACCCGCCGCGCGGGCAAAACAATGTGCAGGGTGCAACCGATGTGGGGGTCTCTCCAATGAACTATCCCGGATATATCCCTGTCACCAATGAGGAGAACAGAAGAAAAGTGGCTGCGGTCTGGGGTGTCCCGTTCAACTCCCTCTCCGCTGACCCGGGCCTTACCACGGTTGAAATTGCCAAGGCTGCCTATGACGGCATAGTCAAAGGGCTTTATATCATGGGCGAAAACCCCATGGTTACTGACCCCAACCTCAACCATACGGAAGAGGCCTTCAGAAAGCTTGATTTCCTGGTGGTCCAGGACATCTTCCTCACTGAAACCGCACAACTTGCCGATGTCGTATTGCCTGCATCCGCATTTGCTGAAAAAGACGGAACTTTTGTCAACTCCGACCGACGTGTAAACCGGGTGAGAAAAGCAGTGGAAATGCCCGGAAATGCGAGGGAAGACTGGCGTATCATCCATGAGGTGTCGCGCAGGATGGGTTACCCCATGCCGGACTACCGCGATGCAGGAGAAATATTCGACGAAATAGCAAAAGTCACCCCCATAATGTCAGGAATATCCTACCAACGAATAGAGAAGGAGGGAATTCAATGGCCATGCCCCACCCCGGACCATCCCGGCACAGGGACATTGTTCCTGGAGCGTTTCAACACCCCCGATGGGCTGGGGGTGATCAACCCCGTTGATTATGTGCCACAGACAGAGAAAACCTCTGAAGCGTTCCCGTTTCTCCTCAATTCCGGAAGAATCCTTTTCCAGTATCATTCCAGCACCATGTCGGGGAGGAATGATGCGCTGAATGCCTATGCCAGTAAAGCCTATGTGATTGTGCATCCTGCTGATGCATTCAGACTGGGGTTTAGCGACGGGGACCGGGTGCGGATCTGGTCAAGGCAGGGAGAGCTGACCACAGAAGTTGTAATCAGGGATGAAGTGCTTGAAGGAGAACTGTTTATGCCTTTCCATTTTGGCGATGCCCTGGTCAATAAACTGACGCGCGACGATCTGGATCCTCATTCCAAAATTGCCCCGTTCAAGCTGACTGCGGTGAATATCGAAAAGACCCGGGGTTAAAACGGAACTGATGGATGGTTTTTGCCGGAAATACTGAAAAATGACCCCTGATGTTCAAACAATTGCAGGCATATACTGTTATATTGATCAAATGATTCAAACTGCAGCTATTAACCAAAACAAAACATGATGAAGAGTGATATCGACATTGCACGGGCGGCACAGATCAGGCCGGTAAACGAGATTGCCTCAAAACTTGGCATTGACCAGGAATACCTTGAGCTTTACGGAAAGTACAAAGCGAAGCTTCCTCTGCACCTGATTGATGAGGAGAAAGTAAAGAAAAGCAAACTGATTCTTGTTACTGCCATCACCCCTACACCTGCGGGTGAAGGCAAGACAACAACCTCCATTGCCCTGACCCAGGCGCTGAACCGGATAGGAAAACAAACCACGGTTGTCCTTCGTGAGCCATCGCTGGGACCGGTCTTCGGGATCAAGGGGGGTGCTGCCGGTGGTGGATTTTCCCAGGTCATCCCGATGGAAGATATCAACCTCCATTTCACCGGTGACCTTGCCGCTGTGGAAAAGGCCCACAACCTGCTCTCTGCGCTCATCGACAATAACCTCCAGAACAAGAAACACTCGCTTGGCATTGACCCCCGGTCGGTAAGATGGAAGAGGGTGATGGATATGAACGAGCGTGCGCTCCGTCGAATCGTTATCGGTCTCGGTGGTGAAAAAGAAGGAGTGCCGCGTGAGTCCGGATTCGATATCACTGCCGCCTCAGAGGTGATGGCTACCCTGTGTATGTCAAAAGATCTGATGGACCTTAAAGAGCGACTGGGTAACATTTATGTCGGACATACTTTTGATGACAAACCGGTTTTTGCCCGTGACCTGAAAGCCAACGGTGCCATGGCCGCACTGATGAAGGATGCCATCAAACCAAACCTTGTGCAGACACTTGAAGGGAATCCCGCGATCATCCATGGTGGCCCGTTTGCCAACATTGCCCAGGGAACCAACAGCATCATTGCCACCAAGATGGGGATGAGCCATTCGGATTATGTGGTGACGGAAGCCGGTTTTGCTTCAGAGCTGGGAGCAGAAAAATTCTTCGACCTCAAATGCCAGATCGGCGGACTGATGCCCCGGGCTGTCGTACTCGTGGCCACGATCAGGGCCCTGAAATACCACGGTGGTTCCAAACTGGCAGATCTTAACAACGAGAACCTTGAAACCCTTGCCAAAGGGTTCGACAACCTCGATAAGCACATCGAAAACATGGAACTTTTCGGTTTCAGACCGGTAGTGGCCGTGAACCGCTTCCCCTCTGATACCGAAGCTGAAATCGCTGCGCTGAAAGAACATTGCACTGCCAGGGGTGTCGATGTTGCGCTCAGTGAAGGATGGGCAAAAGGGGGCGAAGGGGCCGTCGAACTGGCTGAAAAAGTTGTCGAAGCCACAAAACGTTGTCCCAGTTGCTTTAGCCCTATTTACGAATTCGGATGGGACATCGAAAAGAAGATCCATACCATCGCAACGATGATGTATGGTGCCGATGGTGTCGAATATGCACTCCAGGCAAAGAAGGACCTCGAAACCATCAAAAAACTGGGGCTCGAAAATCTGGGTATCTGTATGGCCAAAACACAGAAATCCATCTCCGATGACCAATACAAGAAAGGAAGGCCCCGGAATTTCACCGTCATCATCAGGGAAATTGAGATATCCTCCGGTGCCGGCTTTGTGGTGCCAATATCCGGTAGTATCATGAGGATGCCCGGCCTCCCCACTGAACCCTCCGCAGAAATCATCGATATCGATGCTGAAGGGAATATCAGCGGACTCTTCTGATTTATGGCCCGGATCTTGCTAGCCGCTGCGACTCGAAAATAAATTCGAACCAACAAAACCAAAACAATGAAAAAAACACTTTTATCTTTTTTAATGATCTTTTCGATGAGCGCAGCGCTTTTTGGCCAGGCTTACACATTTTCCCATTCTTCAGGCACCTACGCTGACCTCAGTGGTACCACCACCAGCCTGAACCAGTCATTGGTCTGGGACGACCCGGAATACACGGTATCTCTCCCTTTCAGTTTCCCGTACCAGGGAAAGCCCGTCAGCACCCTTTATGTCGGAGATGGGTATGTTGCCCTGAACGCCGGGTGGGACACCATTATGGCAGTTTATTTTTCAGACCTGATTGACCGTGGTTCGATGGGTACTGCCTCACTCTCCCCGATCAGCTACAAGGTTGAAACCTCAGGAGCTACCCAGATCTTCAAGCTGGAGTGGAAGAATTTCGGTTTCTACGACGAAATGGACAACTTCAGCACGCTTAACTGGTATGGAAATGCCCAACTGTGGCTTTACGATAACGGCATCTGGGAAGTTCATCTCGGACCCAACTCAATCCTTCAGCCAATGATCGTGTTTTTGGGGGAAAATGGCCCTGCTATCGGGTATGGCGATGAGACCAACAACTACTGGCTTTCCGGTATGGCTTCGAATCCCACACTGGTTAAAAACACATCCACCATGTTATTCCCTTTCCTCTCTTCTGTCCCTGCCGATGGAACCATTTACACCTTCACGCCCCTGGGAATAGGCATCCAGGGCAAAACAGAAATTGCCGGTTTCTCTGCCGGGCCAAATCCTGTATCCGGAGCATTGCGCCTTGAACTTCCAGCACCGGGTACCATCGAGCTTTTTGACCTGGCCGGAAAAAAACTCCTTGCACTTAATGCAGGTGAAGCCGGACAGCATATGGTTGATCTTTCGGCACTGGACAGTGGCACCTACCTTGTCGTCTTTTCGACCGTCAATGGTGAAAGAGCCACCAGGAAGATTGTGAAACTGTAATACACAGGATTTTATTCCACACTGCCCCGGAACGGCCTCGCTGTCCCGGGGCTCTTTTTGTCTACTTTTGCAGTGAAAAACAAATCATAATGACAGACCCGCAGAACCTTACCCCACTCACTTCAATCGGCGAATTCGGCCTGATCGACAGGCTTACCGGGCAATATTCCCCGTCCAGGGCAACTACCCTCAGAGGTATCGGTGATGATGCTGCAGTGCTCGCCTATGGCGACAAGCTCACCCTGGTATCCACCGATCTGCTGATCGAAGGGGTGCATTTCGATCTTACCTATTATCCTCTCAAACACCTGGGATACAAGGCTGTGGCCGTGAACCTTTCCGATATCTGCGCCATGTGCGGCACACCGGAGCAGATCACCGTAAGTCTCGCCCTCTCCAGCCGCTTTTCCCTTGAAGCCATTGAAGAACTGTATAGCGGTATCTACCAGGCCTGCCAGCACTATGGTGTTGACCTTATTGGCGGGGATACCACCTCAAGCCGGATCGGCCTGGTGATCTCCATCACGGTGATGGGTTCCGCCACATCTGATGAAGTGGTGTACAGGACAGGAGCCGGTGAAAATGATCTCATCTGTGTGTCCGGCGACCTGGGCGCTGCCTATGCCGGACTGCTGATCCTTGAACGGGAAAAAGCCGTCTTTAAAGCCGATCCGAACATGCAGCCTGAACTCGAAGGACTCGACTATCTCCTCGAAAGACAGCTTAAACCTGAACCGAGGCTGGATGTGGTCAGGCTCCTGAAAGAGAACGGGATCAAACCCACAGCCATGATCGATGTCTCCGACGGGGTTGCCTCCGATATCAGGCATATTGCCAAAAGCTCAGACCTCGGCTGCGTGATCTATGAAGACAAACTCCCCATACACCAGTTGACATGGGATCAGCTTGGTATCATGAAGATTGACCCGACGACCGCTGCCCTCAATGGCGGAGAGGATTATGAGCTCCTCTTCACTGTGGCACAGGCAGATTTTGAAAGGATCAAAGCATTGAATGACATATCCATCATCGGCCACATGGCCCCGAAAGAGGAGGGATACTACCTCATCAGCCGCAGCGGAACCAAAGCGGAGCTCAAGGCTCAGGGGTGGGATGCGTTGAAATGATCCTCAAATGCCTTTTAACTCTTTTTTTTCCAGCTGTTGCCACCAGGCTTTAAAACCATATAAGTCATATAAGATACATATAAGTTTTATGGATATTACAAAAACATATCTAAAGGAATTGATTTATAATGTTAACGGTGCCGCAATTGAAGTTCA
>JAWOGX010000164.1:0-2574 GCA_046496455.1 Bacteroidales bacterium
GTCTCCGCAAAAAAACCCGTCGCCTGCCCTGGCAACGGAAATCAAATCAACCTTTGGCGACCTTGACAGCCTCAAGCGGGAAATCAACAGGGCTGCCCTGCGGCAGTTCGGATCAGGTTGGGCATGGCTGGTTGTGACACCCGATAAGAAGCTGGTTGTTTCCTCTACCCCGAACCAGGACAATCCCCTGATGGATATTGTTCCGGTGAGAGGCATCCCCATCCTTGGCATTGATGTGTGGGAACATGCATACTACCTTCATTACCAGAACCGCAGGGGTGATTACCTCGGTTCGATCTGGAACGTGATCGACTGGGGTGTGGTTTCAGCAAAATATGATGAAGCAATCGCATCACCGTTGCTGAAGAAATTGAAGTAGATTCCTGCCGGAAGTCATCGTTGTCATCGGAGAACCTGGTACTTCATGCCACGGGAATCCAGTTCTTTTTTGATGGTTTCCAGCTGTGAGGTGTCCTGAAGGTTGAATGTGATGGTGGCAAGGACATAACCCACCGGCACTGAGGTCATCGACCTGTCGTGGGAGATGTCATGAATATTGGCTCTCAGTTTCTCGAGAATCGAAATAATGGCCTTCAGTTCACCTGCCATATCCGGGATCAGCACGGCAATGCGTGCACGGAGCTGTTCATCCATCATCCCTTTTTCAAGCACCTGCTGCAACAAACCCATATTGATGTTGCCTCCGCTGATCACCGGGACAACATTGCCGTGAATAAGGGGTGATTTTTTGTAGATGATAGCGGCAAGTGCTGCAGCTCCGGAAGGCTCGGCCAGAAGCTTGGCGCGCTGCAGCAGCAGGTAAGCGGTGCGGGCGATCTCGGCATCATTGACTACCACAATTTCATCCACATACTCCCTGACGGCGGCAAAGGTGAGGTCGCCCGGTGTTTTCACCGCAATCCCGTCGGCAATGGTGCTCAGATGCGGGAAGGTCTGCACGCAGTTTTTGTCGATGGATATCTTCATCGATTGGCTTCCCTCTGCCTCCACCCCCACAATTTTGATCTCCGGGTTAAGCTGTTTAATGGCTATGGCAATGCCGGATATCAGCCCTCCACCCCCGACAGGCACTGCAATGGCGTTGATGTTTTCGAGCTGCGCAAAGATCTCCAGACCGATCGTGCCCTGTCCTGCGATGATGTAAGGGTCATTGAAAGGATGAATAAAAATGGCACCGCTGGTGGCTGCTTCGTCCATGGCAGCAGCAAAAGCATCGTCGAATGTTTCCCCGGTAAGGATCACCTCCGCACCATAGGCCCTCGTTGCAATCACCTTGAGCGGTGGGGTGAAGACCGGCATGAACACCTTGCTTTTTACCTTGTGTTTAGAAGCGGCAAAGGCAACCCCCTGGGCATGATTTCCTGCGGAAGCGCACACCACACCCTGCTTCAGCTCAGATTCCCCCAGTGAGCCGAGCTTGTTCAACGCACCCCTCACTTTAAAGGAACCTGTCGACTGAAGATTCTCCAGCTTCATGTATACATTGGTCTTCGACATCGCCGAGAAGGTCTTGCTGTGTTCAAGGGATGTTTGCTTGACCAACCCTTTCAGCGAAGTTTGCGCTTTGATGATGTCTGACAGGTGGGGGAGCTGATTAAGTACCATGATCTGATTATTTGGAACGATTACAAAATTAGCAATTTCATGCTTCGCTGCTGCGCTCTTGCTTGGTAATCCGATGCCGATTCGTATTTTTATGCGGTTAATTTATTTTGAAAACGAACAATCACAACATAAAACCAATCACGATGGAAAAGTCATTGAAAGGCACAAAGACAGAACAAAACCTGCTGAAATCCTTTGCGGGTGAATCACAGGCACGCAACCGATATGAGATGTTCGCCAAGGCAGCGCGGAAAGAGGGTTACGAGCAGATTGCGAATATTTTTCAGGAAACAGCAGACCAGGAGAAGGAGCACGCTAAACGGTTCTTCAGCTTCCTGGAAGGGGGTATGGTTGAGATCACCGCGATGTATCCCGCCGGAGTGGTCGGCACCACCGCAGAAAACCTGCAAGCTGCTGCTGAAGGAGAAAATGAAGAGTGGACAGACCTCTATCCGGCCTTTGCTGAAATTGCCCTAGAGGAGGGTTTCAAGACCGTTGCCACTGCTTTCAAGATGATTGCCAAGGTTGAAGCCGAGCACGAGAAGCGCTACCTGAAACTGTTGCAGAACCTTTCTGAGGATAAGGTCTTCATCAGGGACGGCAAGGTGATGTGGAAGTGTATAAAATGCGGTTATATCTACGAGTCTGCCAAGGCGCTTGAAAACTGTCCGGTCTGCCTCCACCCGAAGGCATACATGCAAATCAAGGAAGAGAATTATTGATAAACGGGGTAAAAAGCAGAGGAGGCTTCCTTTCGGGGAAAGCCTCCTCTTTATTTTCAGGTATTTCCTGTTACGGGAGCTGCGCTCCATACCCTTTCATGGCGCCAAACAGGCTCAGTGACTCTTTCCAGGGGTATTTGTTGGCATACATCGAAACGGTGGATGTCATAGTACCCTGCTGGTTGAGGCCCAATGCCCTTGCCCACTGATTTGAGGCTGAGTTGGG
>JAWOGX010000276.1:0-12727 GCA_046496455.1 Bacteroidales bacterium
ATGAGAAGACCGGGCAAAACACTACCAAATCTGCAGCAGAGGCAGCCACCGCTCTTCTTCCGGCAGCTGCACTTGGCATGAAAGCCGAAAAAGTGGGGACCACCTATAATGTCAAGGTGAAAGCAGAATGGTACACTGCCGGAACAGGTGACTACTACCTCAGCGTGTTCCTCCTGGAAAGCGGTATCGATGGATCTGCCACCTCCGGTGCATACAAACAATCCGGGACTTCTGACCCCAACTATGAACATTACTTTGTACTCAGGGCTTCTGCTACTGCCGGGGTATATGGTGATGTCATCGCTTCGGTCCCTGCTGCAGGTTTCACCGTGGAAAAAGATTTCTCCATCAACATCCTTCCCGATTGGCAGAAAAATGTTTACCCTGTTGCCATTCTTTGGAAATATGATCCATCAGGTGCGAAACCGCATTACAAATTTATCAACGCCATCAAATAAGGCATTCATGCAAAAACCCAAAGAGGGCGGTTCCATCACGGACCGCCCTCTTTTTATTTAAGGTCATCACCCATTACTCCGACAAGTCAAACAGGTTGCTGTAGAGATGTGCATCATCACCGTATTTCTCTATCACCTTATTATCGGTGATCCTGAAGGTGGATTTCTCCCCTGCCACTTTGGAAAAATAGATATCACTCTTCACGCCGGTCAGGTCATCGATCATGATCACCCTCACAAGGTTGCTGTTAATGGTTGATGCAGCAAGATTGGCGTGACAAACAGGGCAGTAAAATTCAACATATTCACCCTTCTCGAAATTGACTTCGGGGTGGGAAGTAATGGAGTAGTCCCCGAGGTTGGGGTTGAGCATGATAAGCCCTTTGTTCTTGGACTTCTTGGAGATCACATAAAACACCACATTATCGCCTACACGTAAATGGGCATTACATTTCGGGCAGAGATAGTTTTCTTTCATACGAAAAAGATATAATTGTTTGACAAGATACAAAATCCTGGGCCGGTTGTCAAGCCATAACAGGGTGGGTTCAAATTTAACACAAATCGGCATGTTAAGCATCAGCGGATTGGATTTTTTGTAATTTTATCGCCACCCCGGTGAATTGCGATGCCGGAGCAGATCAAGAATCAATTCAAAAACAAATTCTATGTCAATCATTATTACAGGGACAGACCTGACAATCGAAAAAGTGGTGTCGGTGGCACGCCATCATGAGAAAGTTGAACTTCATCCTGAAGCGTTGGAGCGGATTAAAATCTGCCGTACGATGCTTGAGAAAAAGATCGAAGCCCATGAGATTATGTATGGTGTAAATACCGGCATCGGAGAGTTTTCCGAGGTAGTATTAAATGATGACCAGGTGAAAGATTTTCAGCGGTACCTGATTTACAATCATGCTGCCGGAATCGGCGAAGCGATGCCGGAAGACTGGGTGCGCGGCGCAATGCTCGGGCGTGTCAATGTGCATGCCCACGGCAACTCGGGTTGCAGACCGGAGATCACCTTAACGCTGATTGAAATGCTGAATAAAGGGGTTACCCCGTATGTCTGTCAAAAAGGCTCCGTGGGGGCCAGCGGCGACCTTGCACCCATGTCACAGATTGCACTACTGATGATGGGTGAGGGTCATGCATACTACAAAGGGGAATTCCTGGAAGGGAAAGTGGCCCTTGAACGTGCCGGAATCCCGGTGCCCGGATTGCTCGCCCGTGACGGATTGGCGACGATCAATGGCTCCAATGTCCTCACCGCAATGAGTGCACTTTTGCTGTATGACACAAACCGCTGGCTCAAACAAGCGGAAATTGCAGCGTCAATGTCGCTGGAAGCGTTGAAGGCCAATATGAAACCTTATAACGGAAAGCTTCATGAACTCAGAGGATTCCCCGGTGCTATCCGCACCGCTGCCGCCATCAGGAAGTGTGTTGCCGGAGGAGACCTCTGGGATAATAAGATCAAGTGTAAAGTCCAGGATGCCTATTCTATGCGCTCTACCCCCCAGGTAATCGGCGCTGCCCATGATGCCCTGAAATGGGCGCGTTCCCAGGTGGAGATTGAACTCAACGGTGTTGGTGATAACCCCATATTCATTCCGGAAGACAACCTCTCCCTTACCGGTGCCAACTTCCAGGGCACACCTGTGGCAGTGCCTATGGATATGATCGGCAGCGTCATCACCATGATAAGCGTACTCTCTGAAAGACGAATGAACCGCCTGAATAACCCCGCACTCAGCGTCGGGCTCCCTGCATTCCTTACAAAAGGTGCCGGTATGTTCAGCGGTTTGATGCTGAGCCAGTATACTGCCGATATGCAAATCGTCGAGCAGAGAATCCTTTCAATGCCCGCATCCATCCAGTCGATCCCTGCCGCTGCCGATCAGGAAGACTTCGTCAGCATGGGCATGAACACAGCCCTGAAAAACTTCCAGATTATCGACAATGCCTACGGCATCCTGGGCATCGAATTCATGGCCGCAGCACAGGCACTCGATTTCAGGGAATATAATTTTGGGCATGGCGTGAATAAAGCACGGGAAGTAATCAGGAAATACGTTGATTTCCTTGATGTAGACAGACCTTTGTATCCAGACCACAATGCCATGAAAGACCTTGTTAAATCCTGTGAAATCCTTGAAGAGGTGGAAAAAGTAGTTGGCAGCCTTGAATAAGCATATGCTGAGGATTTGGTAAGGCCAGAAAACCATCCTGGCTGCAAATGATTTATTTTTGCATGATTCATTGGTATGCTGTGGATGGTTTCCTAATTTTGTTGAGGTAATCACCAAACAACTAACCATTATGGAAGATAACATGAACACTGTACTGGATGACGGACGGGGATCACAGCCCATGCCCCAGCGCCCTTTGTTTCTGACCATCCTGTGTGTGCTGAGTTTTATCGGCAACGGATTGATGATCATGGGAGTCATCCTGGGCATGATTTGGATGAGGGTTATGAGGCCGGTAATGGAAATGGCCATGGAACAGGAACCTGCATTACAGGAAGACCCTTTCCTCCAGAGCGGTTTCGGACAGAAAATCTTTGAACTGTTCGATTATTTCCCAACCATTTACGGCATAATGCTCGGGGCAGCAGTGCTGAATATTTTTGGCGTAGTGTTGATGTGGAAACTGAAAAAGAGCGGATTCTACCTTTATTCCATCACGGAAATGATTCCGCCAATCGCAAACATTGTGATTCTTGCCATGGTTTTCGGAGGTTTCGGTGTAGCGATGAGCCTGCTCAACTTCATTATTCCGCTGGGCTTCGTCATTATGTACGGGCTCAACCTGAAACACATGAGATAGAGAGCATCATTCTTTCTTCTCCTTATCAAGGGCATCGAAAATCGAAAGCTGCTCTCCATATTCCTCTTTGCGAAACAGGGAGAGTTGATTCTCGGCCACATGGCTGTCAGCCTCCAGCATCCCGGAGTAGCGGTCAAGCAAATCCTTGATCGCACTCTTGATCAACTTGTTAGGGGTGGTGTTTTTTAACCTGGAACATCGATCTATCAGGTCTTTCTGCTTGTAGGTAAGCTTGAAAGTATAGGTCTTAAACTTGTACCGATACCGGCGGGAATACCTTCTGGTAGACATGGGATTGGCTGGGTTAGGATTATTTTGGCTAAAATATTAAAAAACAGATTATCCTGACAAAATCATCATGCGCTAACTTAACATTCCTGCCATAATATCCAGGCAATGCTCCACTTCCTCCTCCGTATTAATCCTGCTGAAGGAGAAACGGACATGCTCCCGCTCTGGTGATGCCCCGAGGGCAAGCAGCACATGGGAAGGGTTATTGACGCCGGAAGCACAGGCACTGCCCCCGGATACTGCAATCCCTGCCATATCAAACCTGTAAACCAGCATCTCACCCATCCGTTCAACCGGGAACCCTACATTCAATATGGTATGCAGTGAATGTTCCGGATCAGTCAGAATCAAAGCTTCGGGAACAAGCTCACGAATCCCTGAAATCATCCTGTTGCGCAATTTCCCGATACCGATCTGCACTGCCTCCGCGTCGCGATGTGCTATTTCAAGGGCTTTAACCATCCCTGCAATGCCGATGATGTTCTCTGTTCCTGATCGCATATTGCGCTCCTGCCCTCCACCAAGAATGAGTGGTTTAATCACATTGTCACCGCTGACAAACAACAACCCCGTACCTTTTGGCCCGTGGAACTTGTGTGCGGAAGCAGCGGCAAAAGAGACCCCTTCAGAAAGATCGATGCGGTATTTGCCGATGGTCTGCACCGTATCGGCCAGGAATAATGCACCATAACTTCTGCACAACGTTGCCGTGCGTTTCAGTGGAAGGAGCATGCCGGTCTCGTTGTTGGCATGCATCAGGACCACCATGGTGTTTTCAGAACCCTGAAGGAGTTCTTCAAGATGGTCCAGGTTAATCCTCCCCTGATGGTCAAAATCCACATGAACAAGATGAACCCCATAAATTGCCCCCAATGCTTCAATGTTATGGAGGACGGCATGGTGCTCAAGCGGTGAGGTAATAATACGGCGAACACCCAGGTCACGGACAGCACCGGTCAGGGATGTTTGCAGCGATTCTGTTCCCCCGGAAGTAAAAAAAACTTCTCCCGTGTTCACATTCAGCAACCTGGCAGCAAGTGCACGGAGGTCCTCAATGAAGACCCGGCTCTTACGCCCGGCGCCGTGGATGGAGGTTGGGTTGCCAAAAAGCTCCATGGCCTCCTTCATCGCCTCCTTTACCTCCGGAAGCAGCGGTGTGGTAGCCGCATTATCAAAATAAATCATTGCTTAAGCTTGATTTTCAATCTGTTCCATTGCAAGACGTGCAAGTTTGTCAGCCTCTTCTGCAGTCGCAGCTTCAGCATATATGCGCAAAATAGGTTCCGTATTGGATTTCCTGAGATGAACCCACCCTTCCGCAAAGTCAACCTTCACACCATCGGTGCGATTCACCTGATTAGCAGGGAAATGCGCTGAGAACTTCTCCAGCAACATGTCTGCATCCATCGATCCATCCAGTACCACTTTATGTTTCCGGATGACATATTCGGGATAGGTCTTTCGCAGGGCTGAACATGACACCCCACGCTTTGCAAGCAAAGTCAGAAAGAGAGCTATGCCGATCAGTGCATCCCGGCCATAATGCAGTGAAGGGAGGATGACCCCGCCATTCCCTTCCCCTCCGATGACAGCACCGGTTTGCTTCATCATGTCAACCACATTCACCTCGCCAACTGCAGATGCGTGATGGGTACCTCCATGCCATGCCGTGACATCACGCAGCGCCCGGCTGGATGAAAGGTTGGATACGGTATCCCCCGGCATGGATGCAAGCACCAGGTCAGCGACGGCAACAAGGGTATATTCCTCACCAAAAGGAGTCCCGTCTTCGCAAATGACTGCCAGTCGGTCAACATCAGGATCAACAACAAACCCGACGTCACACTTTCTCTTCACCACCAGTTCTCTGATCGCGGAAAGATGCTCAGGCAAAGGTTCGGGATTGTGGCTGAACCTGCCATCCGGCACTTCGTTCAGAGGGATGATCTCTTCGGTGCCAAGCTCTTTGAGAAGCATTGGAAGTGCAATGCCTCCTGTGGAGTTGATTCCGTCAAACGCAACCCTGAAACCGGCTGCCCTTATCGCAGCAGCATTCACCAGGGGATGGTCAAGCACTGCATCGATATGGCGCTCCACACTCTGATAGTCTGTTGCATATTCACCCATCCCGCTGTATAGAGGGAATTCTGCTCCAGGTTTCTCGGCCTCCATCAAAAGACGTTCTCCTGCCTCTGCAGAAATAAATTCACCCTGGCTGTCGAGCAATTTAAGGGCATTCCATTCTGCAGGGTTATGCGAGGCGGTGATAATGATCCCGCCATCAGCCTTATGCCAGACCACTGCCATTTCCACCGAAGGGGTGGTGGAGAGGCCAAGGTCGATCACATCCACCCCGGACAGCTGCAATGTGCCACATACCACCCTGTTGATGGCTGCCCCGGATGTTCTGCCATCCCTTCCTACTACCACTTTCGCCCGACGACCCTCAATTCCTTCTGCAATAATCCCGGCATAAGCTGTAATGTATTTCAGCAGATCTGCAGGGGTTAGTCCTTCTCCTGGCCGACCCCCGATCGTTCCGCGTATTCCCGATATTGATGTGATAAGTGCCATTATTGATTCTTTTGGCAAAAATAGTGTTTTGTTTACAGCGTTAAGCTCTTTTTGCCTTCACGCAATGTTCACAACCCGAAATATACTACCTTTGTCCGCATAATGCGTTTGCAACAGGGATGCAGGAACACAACCACAACATAGAAGATGATCATGAACTCAAGGAGTTGATTGCCAGGTTTGAAGCAAGCCTCAGCAATGGAAGTGTACTCTTTTTTGATGTTGATGAATTTGAGGACATCATCGATTACTATATGGATTTCGGGCTCACACAAAAGGCCCGGATGGCCCTGCACCATGCTTTCAGAATCTATCCCGGGTCGAGCAGGCTGAATATCAAACGGGCACAGATCCTTGCTTACCAGAATAAACGGGAGCGGGCTCTTGACATCCTGTCTGAGATGGAGGTAAATGAGCCTGAAAATACCGACATTAACCTCACCAAAGCACACATCTACAGCCAGATGCAGTTATATGACAAATCAATCCAGGAGTATATTAAAGCCGCAGAAAGTGATGATCAGGACCTGGAAGATATTTTTATCAGCATTGCATTCGAATACGAAAACAAGGGGGATTTCGACAATGCCATCGAATATCTCCACCGGGCTTTGCAGATTAACCCCGACAATGAGAGTGTCATTTTCGAACTCTCCTATTGCCATGAACTGAACAACACCCCGGAAGCGGCCATCCCGCTGTTTAATCAGTATCTTGACCGAAACCCTTACTCCGCGCTGGCATGGTTCAACCTCGGAGTAACCTACAGCCAGATGGAACGGTGGCAGGAATCGATCGATGCTTATGACTATGTCATCGCCATTGATGAAAAGTTTGCCTCTGCCTACTTCAACAAGGCCAATGCCCTGGGGGGCCTGGGGCTTTACGAAAAAGCAATTGAAACTTATCTTGAGACCTTCAAGCACGAAGAACCCGATGGAATCACCTGGTATTACATTGGAGAGTGTTACGAGAAGCTTGAACGGTTTAAGGAGGCTATCGACCATTATTTAAAGGCGGTTAGCATGAATGAAAGCCACATTGACGCCTGGATCGGAATCGGGAGTTGTTACCAGATGATGGGGAATTATCCGCTGGCAGTGCAGTACCTCAACATCGCCATCGAAAAGGATGTTGATCATGCTGAAGCCTGGTATATGCTTGGTGATGTTTCGACGGAGACGGGTGACCTGGCCAGGGCCCTCGACTGCTACCAGATGGTGGTAACCCTTGATCCTCAGCGTGAAGACATCTGGGTTGACCTTTGCGACTGCCACCTCGGGCTTGAGAACCCTTCCGATGCACAAGCAGCCCTGGAAGATGGATTAACCCGTTTTCCCGGTAATGCTCCCATGCTTTACCGGCAGGTTGTAGCCCTGTTTCGTTCAGGAATGATCAAGGAATCTATGGATGTATTACAAAGGGTTTTCGCAGAACACCCCACAGAAGCTGCATCGATGTTCGCCATTGCCCCGGAATTGCGTGACCATTCAGATGTGATTCGTATTTTATCAGCATAAATCAATATCATTTTCATGGAAATCAATCTGACCATGCTGCCGGTAAGGGAGCACAAGCCCCGGAAGAAGGGAATTACAATGGTAATGGACAAAGGATTATCGTTGAGGGAAGCCGAAGACCTCATCGATGTTGCAGGTCATCTGATCGACTATGTCAAGCTTGGGTTTGGCACTTCGCTGTTTACCGGCAGGGTCAGGCAAAAAGCAGCTCTGTACAGAAAAGCGGGAATGAAAGTTTATGCCGGCGGGACACTATTCGAGGCTTACCTGCTCCGAAACCAGGTGGACGACTACCTGCGCTGGATTGATCATCTCGGTTGCGATACCATCGAAGTATCGGATGGTTCCATGGAGATTAACCACGACCTGAAATGTGGTTATATCCGTGAATTTGCAAAAAACTATTCAGTCTTGTCTGAGGTGGGAAGCAAAGACGCTTCCGTACACATAGATGATGCTGTCTGGGTGGATATGACCATGAAGGAGATCGGGGCAGGATCAGAACTGGTAATCGCCGAAGCGCGGGAAAGTGGCACCGTAGGCATTTATGACAACTGTGGTGCAGCCAATACAAGTCTTATCGACGCCATTATGGCGGCAGCCGGTCCTGAACGGATCATGTGGGAAGCACCCTTGAAGTCACAACAGGCGTGGTTCATCAATACCCTGGGTGCTGATGTAAACCTGGGAAACATAGCCCCCAATGAAGTGATCGCCCTTGAAACCCTCCGTACGGGCCTCAGAGGGGATACGTTTTTTAGGTTTTTTAAGCCTGAATAAATTCCTCTGATATGATCAAACAGGCCATAGCAACTATCCTTAAGGGGGTAGCCATCGGGGTAGCCAATGTAATCCCGGGAGTATCCGGTGGAACCATTGCCCTGATCACCGGAATCTTTGAACGCCTCATCAACGCCATAAAATCTTTCAATGGCAAAGCTGTAAAATTGCTTGCCAGGGGGGATTTCAACGGGTTTGCCAAACACACGGATCTCCTTTTCCTGGTATGGATCATCCTAGGTATGGGCATTGCCGTGGTTTCGGTCGCCAGGCTTTTCGACTACCTCTTCTCAGCCTATCCGGTATACATCTGGTCTTTCTTTTTTGGGCTGATCCTTGCCTCTGTCTATTTTGTCGGGAAAAGCATATCCCGACTGTCGTGGCAGGTTATTGTGGCAGGTATCGCCGGCGCAGTGATCGCTCTTGGGATCACCATGCTGACACCTGCCAGGGAAAGCGAGAACATCTTTTACCTCATGGCCTGCGGTGCTGTGGCTATGTGCAGCATGATCCTCCCCGGTCTTTCCGGATCTTTTGTGCTGATCATCATGGGCAATTATCAGCTCGTGGCCATCGATGCCATCAATGAACTCAGGCTCGAAATCCTGATCCCTTTTTTCATCGGAGCCGGGATCGGGCTCCTTGCATTTGCCCATCTCCTTTCGTGGATATTCAAAAGGTTCCGTGACGGAACACTGGCACTTCTTACCGGCTTTATCGCCGGGTCTCTCGGTGTTCTATGGCCATGGAAAGAAGCGATCATCGAAACCTTCGGTCATAAAACCCAGGTGGTTGGCTACCACTGGGGCATGCCGCAAATCAATGGGGAATTTGGCATCGCCTTGTTGTTGATATTGACCGGAATCCTTGTGATTTTTATGACAGAATATTTCGCCGGGCGCAAAAATCCCGCTTAGCCATGAGAGCCTTCGGATTGATCGGCAAATCGCTCGGGCACTCTTTCTCTGCAGCCTGGTTTAAAGAGTATTTTGCTGAAAATACAATTGCCGCTGAATACAATCTTTACGAAATCGGCCAGATCGAATCTCTCCCTGGTTTTCTGCAAACCCATCCCGACCTGGAAGGGTTCAATATCACCATTCCTTACAAGAAGGCAATACTACCCTATTGCGATGAAATTTCAGCAGAGGTCTCGGAAATTGGAGCGGCGAACTGTATCCGTGTCAGAAACGGAAAACTGACAGCCTACAATACCGACACCGATGGATTCCAGCATATGCTGAACAAACTTGAAGGTTGGGATAAACTGCCGGGGGCAATGATTCTTGGTACCGGTGGTGCAGCAGCTGCTGCTGCATGGGTGTTTCGAAAGCTCCACTTCCCGTTCATTTTTATCTCAAGAAGCCCATATCAGCCCAATGCAATGGAGTGGACATCCGTCAATGCCGGAACACTGCGGGAATTCCCCCTTATCATCAATGCAACACCACTGGGCATGTGGCCGGATGAGGGTTCTGCCCCACCCCTGCCCTATAACCTCCTCACAGGCAGGGAGATCATTGCCGACATGGTATACAATCCTTCAGAAACGAAAATGATGAAACTGGCAAAACAGCGGGGTTGCCAAACCATAAACGGAACCGGGATGCTTTATCATCAAGCGCTTAAATCGTGGCAGATCTGGAATGGTTAAAATTTTTTGATCTGGCCGGGAAGGAATTCCAAAGAATCAATCGATGATATTCTTGATTACCCGAAGTTTATGGGTATATTGGCGGGTATTTTTATTAAAAATTCCTTCGTGATCAAGCAGATCGACCCTGACTTCACCGAATGCATGAATGATCCTGCCCTGATCCATAATAATTCCGGCATGCACGATACCGCCTTCGGCGTTCTCGAAGAAAGCCAGGTCTCCGGGTTGGGACTCATCATTGAAACTAACTACCTTACCTGCTTCCACCTGCTGATCCAGATGCCTTGGGAGTTGAATGCCATTGAGTTCGAAAATCATCTGCACCAATCCGGCGCAGTCTATCCCAAAGATGGTTTTGCCCCCCCATAGGAATGGTGCTCCGTTATAGGCCAGGGCCGTTTTTATCAGTGCTTTCCTTGTGGTGAATTCCGGGATATAAAGCTGTTGACGAATATCTTCTTCAAGGTTTCGACCCGGTGCGACAGCGATCGAGGAGCCATGGTTGTACAGGGTAGCACCGCCGGGAAGCCAAAAGCTGCGGCCATACTGATCTCTTGCTGCCTGGAGCGGCGCCTTAACCATCCCGGCAAACAATTGGGTTATGGTCTCATCTTCACCCTCAAGCAGGATTTCTATCATCTTCCGGTCCACCCAACCTTTAAGGTGGTCATTTAATCGCATAACCAGCAACCATGACTGCTCCACTTCCAGCACTTCCACCTGTTCTCCGGCAAGCAACTGGGTAACCAGTTCTGCCTTGTGTGAAGGAGAATGATACATCATGGCAACGGGAACGTGGCAAATTCCAAGCATGGTAAAATGTTTCGCCAAACCTACATATTTTTAACTAAACCGCAATGGTTTCGGGCCATTTTTTTTACGACGGGCCTGATCGGCTTAAAAGGCTGGTGAAGCGTTTTGTTCCAGGTTAGGGAGGAGTTGCCCGTATCTTTTCGCAAGGTAACCCCTTGCAGCAGGCCCTTCATTAAAAATCAGGTCCAGGACGCTCATTCCGGGAATAAAGCCCCATTTATGGCCGAAGACCTGCCTGTATTGCTCAGGCAGTGCGGCATCCGTTAAAGAAGGATGCACCCGTTTAGGATGAAAAGCTTCCCTGTAGTCGGTCATGCCTGTTGCTGATTTTTCCCAGGATGCGGATAACCGCGGCTGCCATTTTTCTTCACCCAGCATAACTGCGCACAGGGCAATGGATTGAAGGTTGAAATCCCACAACATTCCGGAGCGGTTCAGAAGAAACCCCTCCATCTCCGGCCGGAAATAGAGGTACCACGGCGAACTATTATACGCTGCATCCAGTGAACGCAGATGAACCATTGGCCAATGCCCGGAAACTATTGCTGCCTCACGGATCGGACAGCGCGCCTGACCCCTTTTGTCTACAGGAACGGAAAGGGCTTGCAGTCCATTCGGACCAATGATCTGGTAACGATTCCTGAATGATTGCTTTCCGTAGTTTTCATGGGCTTCAATCCTGACTTCCGGGTGAAAAAGGAGCAATGCCATGTAATCAATCGGTGGAAATAAAGCAATGGATACCAGGATGGACATGTAATATGAAAATTGGTCAGGGTTGCAAATGTGCGAAGTTTTTCCTTATTCAGTTAGTGAAAACTACATTTTCCTATACTCATGATATGCCGCCATTGATCAGGATTTCGTATTTTAGCGCTGCTTTTAACAGCCATGAAGAAACATAAGAATGGAAAAACAACTGAGTATCGGAACAAAAATCGACCATGAAAAATATGGGACTGGGATCATTATCGGGGTAAACCTGACTACCTATGATGTACTGTTTGAGCGGGGCGGCAAGATGCAGTTCAATAAGAACAGATTTGATGCAGAGGTCCTGGATGAGGGTGATGAAGCGGTTACAGATCGGGTTGAAATCTCTGCAAAGACACTTCTGGAAGCTGTTGAGGCTGTGCTGGACCGGACAGGGGCGTTGCAGGAAATTGTGCCTCTGGGAGAGAAATGGCAGGGTGGGACTCTCCTTCTGCAACCCGCAAACCCCGAGTTAAAACCAAAAGAGATACCGATCGAAATATTCTTCCACAAAATCGTGATGCTGCGTGACCGTCTGCGGGTTCTGGAACAAAATATCAACAGCCACAATACGCTGACCGATGGAGACAAATTGAATCTGCAACAATATATCACCCGCATTTACGGCAGCCTCACCAGTTTCAACATCCTTTTTTCAGAGAAAGAGCATTATTTCACCGGCACAGGTGGGAAAGGCTGATCAGATCAGCGAAAATTCACCCTGAAAATTTTTAGGGTAGATTACGGTGATATCGCTCCCTTTTTCAACAGCGATAACAACCGGGATGTCGAGGTTGTTTTCCCGTAAAGTCTTCAGAATAGTTTGCGCAGCGATTTCGGCATCAAACACAACAGCGAAGACATTGACGCGGTGTGCGATATCGCTTCCTGTGCATTTCCCGTTTCCGGTGATCTGCAGTGCCTGGCTGATTACATCCTCTACGAAGGCAAGTTTATCAGCATCTTCGGTGTCGCCCCAATACAGCGTATCAGCCTGTATGATGATCTGGATGTACGATTCAGGCCCGAAAATTTTATACCCTTCGTGC
>JAWOGX010000320.1:0-3406 GCA_046496455.1 Bacteroidales bacterium
TCCGTCATCCTGCCGTCCCGGATTCCCATACCCGTATATAAGTATTTTTTGTTTTTTTCCGGTCAATGTTTGAATTTTCTGTCTATCAGGTTGTCGGAGGCATCGTATATCTCAAATTCAAGCGGCATTTGCCCCAATGCATGCGTAGCGCAACTCAGGCAGGGGTCATAGGCCCTGATGGCTACTTCCACGGCGTTCATCATGCCTTCGGTGATTTCCTTCTGCCCGGTCATTACCTTTACCGCCACCTGGTTAACAGCTTCATTCATGGGCTGGTTGTTGTTGGTGGTGGAAACAATGAGGTTGGCCATGGTAATCATGTCGTTTTCCCCAATTTTGTATTGATGGAAAAGCGTGCCTCTGGGTGCTTCAATAAGTCCTACTCCTTCTAACTTTTTGGTGCCTTTGGTTACGAGTTCGCCTTCCATCAGGTCCGGATCATTCAGCAATTCCTTAATTTTCTCAGCAGAATGCAGAATTTCGATCAACCGGGCCCAGTGTGAATGCATGGTTTTGTTGCTGGGTTTGCCGCCGTTATAATTTCTGAATTGTTCAAATTCCTTTTGTGCCAACGGTGTATCAATAAATTCAACTGTGTTCATCCTGGCCAGGGGGCCAACAGAATACCAGCCTGTTTTTTTGCCGATTTCTTTCAGGTAGGGAAATTTCATGTAACTCCATGTTTTTACTTCTTCGTCGATGTAACGATCATATTCCTGGTAGTCCACATCATGGAGAATCTTTTTTCCTTCGGAATCAACAGCACGCAACACGCCGTGATAAAGGTCAAGTGCACCGTCTTTTCGCACCAGGCTGAGGTAACTCGACGGGAATTCGGCAAAGTTGTCGATTATGGCTTTATTTTTTTTGTGGTAGTCTTTGAAGAACTCAAGAGCATCCTGCGACCAGCCAATCATTTTGTCAATGTTCATATAATCATCGCCATGCAACAGGTAATCCCGCTCTTCTTCGGTAAGGTGCTTGTTGATACCTCCCGGTATGGCACCAGTTCCGTGTATTTTCTTCCCGGCAGTGGCTTTAATCACTTCCTGCCCGTATTTCCGCATCATCACACCCTGAACGGCCAGATCCTTGTTTGCCAGTGCCACACCTATTATATTACGGTTGAGCGGATCCGAATCCACACCAAACAGCAGGTCGGGTGATGCCAGGTGAAAGAAATGAAGTGAATGCGACTGGAACATTTGTCCGTAATGCATGAGGCGGCGCATTTTTTCACCGGTAGGCGTAAGTCCGTCTCCGGTACCCGCGCCCACAATAACATCAAGGGCTTTGGCTGCGGCCAGGTGGTGGCTGACAGGACAAATTCCGCATAGGCGCTGAACAAGTACAGGCATTTCCCAGTATGGTCGTCCCTGAACAAAGCGTTCAAATCCTCTGAATTCAACAATATGCAGGCGCGTCTGTTCTATTTTTCCTTCATTGTTGAGATGTATGGTAACCTTTCCATGACCTTCCACACGGGTTACCGGTTCAATGGTGATCTTTTGTCCCATAGTATTGAGATTTAATCGAATTTCAAAACTTCGTAAGGCATTTTCATCTCGTCGCCGGTAACCAGCGCCAACAGGGCTTCCCATATGAGGTCGGCCCGGGGCGGGCATCCGGGGAGGAAATAATCAATCTTGACGATTTCGTGGCAGGGATAAACTTTGTCGAGCAGCATGGGCAGTTCGGGGTCGTTGGGGATGATGCCTTCTTCATTGCCTACTACTGTAGGGCCGTTTATATAGGCTTCTTCCAGGCATTCGCGAATGGGTATCCCGTTGCGCATGGCCGGCAATCCGCCCATAATGGCACATTCGCCCACTGAAACCAGGATCTTGCAGTGCTCCCTGAAATCCCTGAGCACATGAACGTTCTCGCTGTTGCAGCATCCGCCTTCAATCAGTCCGATATCACATTTCTTAGTGAACTTCTTGATATCGTTGATGGGCGATTTATTGAATTCTACCAGCTCAATCAGTTCCAGTATTCTTTCATCAATATCCAGAATTGACATGTGGCATCCGAAACATCCTGCCAACGAAGTTGTGGCTACAATTGGTTTGCTCATGGAATGGGATATTTTAGATTATTGAAATTTGCATGCTTTCAATGTCGCTGCCAATGGGTGATTTGTCATACCTCCTGGCGCCAATGGGGACATTAAATCCTTTTTCTTTTACCAGGATTGACCCGACAGGGCATACATCCATTGCTTTCTGGGCAAGTTCATCCGTGAGTTGCTTTCCTAACTTGGGATCTACTACCACTTCCACGCCGATGCCCCGTTTCCGGTAAGCGAAAATGCTCCTTCCGCTCTCATCGGTAATGGCCCGGATGCAACGTTTACAAAGAATACACCGGTTATGATCCTTGATGATCTTTGGGTGAGAAGCATCAACACTACGGGTGGGAAATTGAAAAGGATACCTGGGCACCATCATTTTAAAACGGTAGGCCAGGGCCTGCAATTCACAACTGCCGCTTTTTTCACAAGCCGGGCAAAAGTGATTGCCTTCTACAAACAACAGCTCGATGATAGATTTTCTCAGGTCGGTTATTTCAGCCGATTCATTTTCCACATTCATCCCTTCTGCTACCGGTGTGGTGCAGGCAGTCATCAGCTTGCCGTTTACCTTTACGGTGCAAATGCGGCAACTGCCTTTGGGTTTGATTCCGGGATAATTACACAGTGTGGGAATAAAGACACCGTTTTCCCTGGCGGCATCAACCAGGTATTGACCCCTGGCGGCCATGCACTCGATGTTGTCAATGTTGAATTTTACAAACTGGCTCATAGTGAAAATTCTTTAAAAATTAGGTACTCTGCCTGTTGCTTCACACGATTCCTTAACCGCCTGGCCAAGGTCGAATCCGCTATCGAACTCTTTGTTTTTCTGAATTTTCTTTTCGTAGAGGTGTCTGAAGTTTCTAAGGCTGGAAAGCATGGGGTTGGCTGCGGTTTGCCCCAAGCCACATCGGCTGGCTTTCAGTATTTTACCCCAGTCAACAATATCATCAATATCCTGTTTAACACCGCGTGCATCAAGAATCTTCAGCAGCTTGTTCCTCAGTAGGGTGGGGAGTATCCGGCAGGTCGAACAGCTTCCGCAGGATTCATCGATAAAAAACTCCATGAAGTTCAGCACGATGTCTGACAAAATGTCCCGGTTGTGCCCGATGATAATCAACGATCCTCCTGTGGCCAGGTCTTCGTACCCGAGGATCCGGTTGAACTCATTCGGGGCAATGATGGCACCTGAAGGACCTCCAACCTGAACGGCCTGAACATCTTCGTGATGAGCTCCCACCATATCCAGGATATCATCCACTGAAAATCCCCATACTACTTCATAAACACCGGGAAACTTGCAATCTCCCGAAACGCTCAGCAGTTTGG
>JAWOGX010000345.1:0-4255 GCA_046496455.1 Bacteroidales bacterium
ACGGAGCTTCAGGGATGTTGACGAATCGAGAGTCACTCTTAAAGCTATACCCTTAAACAACTAAACAACTAAACACTAACTTATAACTTTTAACTCTTAACTTTTAACTTCTCTCAGGGTGTGCTCACCGCCACCGGCAAAACTTTGCCGTTAAAGAACCGGTGCCCTGTGAGGGCAAAGTGCCCGATAAATGAAGCCATTTCCTCCGGGGTGACCGGTGCTTTGTAGCCAGGAAACACCTCCTCAAGCATCTCTGTCTGCACCGATCCCGGTGCCAGGGCATTGACAGAAATGCCCTCCTCCTTGAGCTCCTCTGCCAGCGCTTCAGTCAGGATGGAGAGTGCCCCTTTCGATGCACTGTAGAGGCTTAATCCCGGGAATTTCACGCTGCCCATTATGCCACCCATGCTGCTGATGTTGACGATATGAGCCGGACGATTCATCAAAGGGAGCAACATCCTGGTCAGGAGGAAAGGTGCCCTGAAATTGACCGCAAGCACCTCGTCAACTTCGGCACCCGTAATTTCACCAAAGGGTTTGTTCAACATCATTCCCGCATTGTTGATCAGCACATCGGGCCTGATTCCCATCCCCTTGAGCATACGGATGAACCCTTCCAGCTCCCCCTCCTCTGTCATGTCAAGCTCAACATGGGTGAATTCGGCACCAGCATCCATTTCCGGCCCGCCTTCAGTTGCCATCAGGTTACTGCCCCGCGAAAGGCCAATCACATGATGCCCTCCCACCGAAAGGAAATAATCGGTGAGTGCTCTTCCGATCCCTTTTGAAATCCCTGTGATCACTATCGTTGCCATCAGAAAAAATTTTGTGCAAATATTATTTAATGAATGGGTTGTCGTGTGAAAAAAAATATCTATTTTTGCAGTCCCAAAACCGGGGTAAGTTTCTTGCATTAAACGTCAAAGATATGTATTTAACAGCTGAAAAGAAGAGAGAGTTTTTTACAGAACACGGAAAATCTGAATTTGACACCGGATCCCCGGAAGGGCAGATCGCTATGTTCACGTTCAGAATCAAGCATTTGACAGAGCATCTCAAAGTAAACAAAAAAGATGTGGCCACCGAACGTTCGCTTATCAAACTGGTGGGTAAACGCAGAAGGCTGCTCGACTACCTGAAGGAAAACGATATCGAACGTTACAGATCTATCATCAAGACTCTTGGAATCAGGAAGTAATTTGTTTCCTGTTTCTTCTGATAAAAAGGCAATTCGCAATAATTGCCTTTTTTTTGACCAATTTACGGGGATTGTGCCCCAATATTTAACACATTCATTTTATGACAATTCCATCATACATCAAGAGATTTGACCTGGGCGATGGCAGAGAGATTTCGATTGAAACCGGGAAACTCGCCAAACAAGCAGACGGCTCCGTAGTGGTCAGGCAGGGTAATACCATGTTGCTGGCTACCGTTGTTTCTGCACGTACCGCTGCCGAAAATGTCGACTTTATGCCATTGTCGGTTGACTACCAGGAGAAATATTCAGCAACCGGCCGTTTTCCTGGAGGCTTCTTCAAACGCGAAGCCAGGCCTTCAGAATATGAAATTCTGATATCACGTTTGGTCGACAGAGCATTACGTCCCCTGTTTCCGGATGATTATCATGCAGAAACCCAGGTGATTATATCGCTGATCTCTGCCGACAAGAAGGATGCCCCCGATGCACTCGCAGCCCTGGCAGCCTCAGCAGCACTCACAGTGTCTGATGTTCCTTTCAATGGCCCCATCTCTGAAGTGCGTGTGGCCAGGATCAATGGCGAATTCCGCATCAACCCGCCACTCGCAGATATCTCCGGCGCTGACCTTGACCTCATCGTTGCCGCTACCATGGATAACATCATGATGGTGGAAGGTGAAATGCTTGAAGTTTCTGAGGATGATATCATCCAGGCACTGAAAGTGGCACACGATGCCATACGCATCCAGTGCCAGGCACAGCTTGACCTCCTTGCCATGCTTCCCGGTCATCCCGGCAATCGTGAATACTGCCATGAGGTCAACGATCCAGATCTGAAACAGAAAATGCACGAAATGCTCTTCGATAAGGCTTATGCTGTTGCAGCATCGTGCAACCCTTCCAAGCATGAACGCAAGGAACAATTCGGAGCTGTGCTCCAGGAATTCGTGGACACACTCGAACCTGAGTATGCCGAATTGAATAAACCCCTGCTCAAACGTTATTATCATGACATTGAAAAGGAGGCTGTAAGAACCTTTGTCCTGAATGAACGCAAACGTCTCGATGGCCGTCAGCTCGACGAAATCCGCCAGATCTGGGCTGAAGTGGATTACCTGCCCGCAGCACATGGATCAGCTGTCTTTACCCGGGGAGAGACCCAATCACTTACCACTGTGACACTCGGCACCAAACTCAACGAACAGGTGATCGACGGTGCGATATTCGAAGGGAAAATCAATTTCATCCTGCATTATAATTTTCCGGGATTCTCCACCGGTGAGGTGAAACGCTCTTTTACCAGCCGCCGCGAGATCGGCCACGGTAACCTTGCTTTGCGTGCACTCAAGCCGATGATACCCAATGGTGATCAGAATCCTTATACCATCCGGATCGTTTCAGACATCCTTGAATCCAATGGCTCTTCTTCCATGGCGACGGTATGCGCCGGTTCGCTCGCGCTTATGGATGCCGGTGTGAAAATCCCAAAGCCCGTTTCCGGGATTGCGATGGGGCTCATCACGGATACCAAAACCGGGAAGTTTGCCGTGCTCTCTGACATTCTTGGCGATGAGGACCATCTCGGCGATATGGACTTTAAGGTGACTGGAACCGTGGATGGCGTTACGGCCTGCCAGATGGACATCAAAGTTGACGGACTCTCCTACGACGTGCTGAAGCAGGCCCTCGAACAGGCAAAACGGGGCAGGCTCCACATCCTTGATGTGATGAATCAGACCATTTCCCAGCCCAGGGAGGATTACAAACCCCATGTGCCACGTATTGAGAAGATCTCTGTTCCGAAAGAATTTATCGGCGCCATCATTGGCCCCGGTGGAAAAATTATCCAGGAGATGCAGCGTGAAACCAATACCGTCATTGTGCTCGAAGAGATTGGCGATTATGGTGTCATCGACATCGCCTCTGACGACAAGTCTGGCATCGAAGCTGCCAAGGCACGCATCCGTGCCATTGTGGCCGTTCCTGAAATCGGGGAGGTTTACCTGGGTACCGTAAAGAACATTGTACCCTTTGGTGCATTCATTGAAATCATGCCCGGTAAGGAGGGCCTTCTTCATATCTCTGAAATCGACTGGAAGAGGATAGAAAAAGTGGAGGATGTCCTCAGGTCCGGTGAAAAGATTGAAGTGAAACTGATGGATATCGACAACAAAACAGGAAAACTCAAGCTTTCGCGAAAGGCTTTGATCCCCAAACCGGGTACACAGGCTTCATAAAGCCGTAACCATTCCTGAAGGAACTCGTAAAACAGATGCCTTACACAGGCAAATGAATGTGTGACCGTAACCAACTTTTTTGATGTAGCATAATGAGGCAGTTAAAAATCACCAAACAGGTTACCAACAGGGAGACCGCATCACTCGATAAATATCTGCAGGAGATTGGCAGGGTTGAGTTGATTTCTGCGGAGGAAGAAGTTGAGCTTGCTCAGCGTATCAAACAAGGTGACCAGAAAGCATTGGAAAAACTCACCAAGGCAAACCTCAGGTTTGTCGTTTCGGTGAGCAAACAATACCAGAATCAGGGGCTAAGCCTTCCTGACCTCATCAACGAGGGGAATCTCGGGCTGATCAAAGCTGCGCAACGTTTTGATGAAACCCGGGGTTTTAAATTCATTTCATATGCCGTATGGTGGATTCGTCAGTCAATCCTGCAGGCGCTTGCTGAACAATCAAGAATTGTCAGGTTGCCATTGAACAAGATCGGTTCCATCAACAAGATCAACAAAGCATTTGCTCAGCTGGAGCAGGAACACGAGCGTGCTCCCAATCACGGGGAGATTGCCGACCTTCTTGATATCCCCGAAAATGAGGTTAAGGAGTCAATGAAGAACTCAGGAAGGCATGTCTCTATGGATGCACCCCTGATCCAGGACGAAGAGACAACGATGTACGACGTGATCCGTAATGAGGGCCCCACACCGGAAACAGGCCTCATCTACGAATCCCTCCGCAAAGAGATCAATCGCGCCATTGCCACCCTCACGCCCCGCGAGGCTGATGTCGTAAAACTCTATTTCGGCCTCGATGGTCA
>JAWOGX010000365.1:0-29780 GCA_046496455.1 Bacteroidales bacterium
TCCGAATCCACCGCCTACGTAGGCAATATATCCAAAGCGATACAAACTGCTGAGAAGCCCTATGGAATCGATCACCAGGAATCGTGCATCCGTTGCGGCAGCGGTCGTTTCCGACAACTTCACTGCACCGGGCAACATCTTCATTAATTGATTGGTATGCATCTCATCCACCTGATGTGGGGCGATGATCCATTTGACCTGTGGGAAATTCGGGACGACACCGGCGATCATTTCTTCATCCTGCGGCCAGGTACTGCCTGCCACCACCACAGGTGATCCGTCGATAAACCCATCAGGCAGAGGCACCGCTGCTCCTTCCGATGCCACTTTTACCACCCTGTCGAACCGGGTGTCACCGCTCACACTAACATTATTGAAACCTGCTTTTTCAAGCAGCTGTTTGGTAGCCTCATCCTGCACAAAGAACCACGTGATGGCGCTGAGGTTTTTCAGGAACCATTTCCCCCACCATTGAAAGAAATGCTGCCGTTCACGAAAGATACCGGCAGCCAGGTAGATTTTTACGCCCCTTTTTTTGAGTATCAGGAAGAGGTTATACCAGAATTCATATTTGATGATGAAGAGTGCTTCCGGATTGACAGCATCCACGAACTTTTGCATCCGACCGGGAGTATCGAGGGGGAGATAACACACCAGGTCGGCGAGCGGGAAATTTTTCCGTACTTCATACCCACTGGGTGAAAAGAAAGTTACAAGCAACCGGATGCCCGGATCTTTGGCTTTCAGTGCTTCCATAAGAGGGCGCCCCTGTTCAAACTCACCCAGTGACGCAGCGTGGAACCAGACCACCCTGTCGGTAGGAGCAAAATGCCCCTTCACTTTGTCCAACAATCCTTTTCGACCCCGGATCCACAATGCCGCCTTGGGGTTGAAGGGAGATACCATAAACACAATGAAATGGTAAGCCCTGAGGGCCAGTCCGTATATAAACCTGATCATCAATTAAATCAATTAAAATAATAATCTTTGGGTAATCGCTGATAAAACGGGATGATCCATGTGAACCGAAGTGACAGCAGCTGATCACCCCGAAGGGTCTCATCTCTCCCCATCAGCACAAAATCGTAGTCGCGAAGGCTCTTCGTGGCACCATAGATATACTCTGCGCCAATGGAATAGTTTGTCAATTTGTTATTGCTGAAGTGCATGTACCCGACATACAGCGATCCCGCCGGCCCACCGGTGAGCTTATCATACCCTTTTTTATAGTCATCTGCAAGCTGCGGTGCGGTGTTTTCGTAAACCTCAATTCTGATTTTGTGTTGCAGCAATCCCAGGCTTCCCATGATAAGCAGACCCGAATTCGGGTTTCCAAATCGTGTGGGAATGATCTTACCGGTTTTCACCTGGGCATAAAATCCGCGCTCGCGAAAATGGATATTGGCAAACACACCAGTCTGGTCGATCACATATCCTTCACTGGTAATGATGTTTGAGAGGAGTTTGTCTTCATTTTTTACCTTTTCTGCAAAAAGGTAACTCATTTCGATACCAAAAAGCCAGTTGGCATCAGTTTTCCTGAAGAGCCCGAAACCCACTGCAGTATTGGGATAAAAGCGCTCTTTCATATCGCCTTGCGGGGCTTGTAAACTGATGTGAGGTTGCAGAAACCAGACGGAGGCGGCTGAATCTTTCAGGTTAGGCTGGGCATCCACCGCCTGAAAAAGAAGGGGCAGAATAAAGGAGACAAGAACAATTCTCTTCATGGGCACATCAGTATTAAATCCGCACAGCTTTAAGGGGATCACGCCGGCAAAGGTAGCTAATTTGGCATAGAAGCATCATCGGGATCGGAGGCTTTGAGGTAGTTATCGTTGAATCCGGTCAGGTACAGCTTTCGTGTTGCCCTTGTTACGGCAGTGTATACCCAACGCAAATATTCGGTATCTATTTTATCTTCCGGCAGCCATCCCTGATCGAGGAACACCTTTTCCCACTGTCCGCCCTGCGTTTTGTGGCAAGTCAGTGCATAGGCAAACTTCAGCTGAAGCGCATTATACCAGGGATTGCGGCTTACTCCCCCACCCTTCCCCTCATCACAGTGTCCTGATGCAATCTCTTCCCGGACCTCAGCAAAAAGTGCATTTTGCTGCTCCCTGGAAAGAGAAGCCGTCGGGGACTGAACCACATCCACCAGGATTTTCACTTCCAGCTCCATCTCTTCGGGGTAATCAACCAGTCTTACGAGGGCATCTGCAAAGCGGAACCCAAAACGGTCTTCAAAATTCCTAACCCGCAGAACCTGAACCAGGTCACCGTTTGCGATGAACCCCGCCGGACTGTTTTCGGGAAGCCAGAAGTAGTTGTTTTTCACCACCATCATCAGATCACCCCCTTCAATTTCATGCTCGCGGTAAAGGATTCTGCGCCGCACCTCCTGGTTATAAAGGTTCGCCCTCTTGTTGGATCGGGTAATGATGACCGCATTGTAATGGTCATGCCTGCTGAAGGAACCACTAAGTTCGTCCAGGAGGTCGTTCCCGTCGGAGATGGAAACATCGTGCGGAAAGAGGGTGAGGAACGGTACAGAGAGATCGTTCTCAGCTATTTTATTCCTGATTTGGGTAGCGTTGAAAAGGATTCCTGATCCGGCATGCTGCCTGACCACTTCGAGAAGTGAATGCTGAATAATCTTCAGGTTAAAGCGGGTCTGCAGGTTTCTGACATCCAATGCCGGGCTTATGGTGGTGCCTACCGGGGGAAGTTGTGCCTGGTCTCCAATAAAGACCATCCTGCAATTTTCTGCGCTATATACGAATGCCACGAGATCATCGAGGATGTTCCTCCCCGCAAATGGGTGTGTCGGGTCATCGGTGTTGTCAAAACCGGCCAGCATCGAGACTTCATCGACGATGTAGACGGTATCCCTTGCTTTGTTCTGCCTGGGGATGATGACTGTTTTTCCTTCATTGGAGGTGAACACCTGGTAGATATAGCGATGGATGGTATGTGATGTTTTGCCGGCATAGGATCCGAGCACCTTGGCTGCTCTGCCCGTTGGGGCCAGCAGGGTATTTTTTATCCTGAGGGAGTCAAGCGCCCTGACAAAGGCACTGATCAACGTGGTTTTCCCGGTACCGGCATATCCATTAAGCAGGAAGAGTGAATTTTCCACGGGGTCAAACAGGTATTCCGTCAGCATGCTGATGGCAGTGAGCTGGCACGGTGTCGGGTCGTGGACAAACTCCTCCAGGAAAGAGTGCTGAAAGCGGGCCGGTATTTCGTGGTTCATGTTTGTCTTTTATCAGATTGAATAACCGATCCCAAAATTCCAGTTGATCCTTTTAATTTTGATCTGGTCGAGCATCCAGCGCTCGCCGTCAGGTTTCGAAGGGTCGTGGAGCTTGATGCCGGCATCCACCCTGATCACGAAGAAGGAGACGATTCTGATGCCAAATCCGGTACCCAGTGCGAGTTCACGGAAGAAATCCTTTGCCACCAATTCACCACCGGGATATTTATCATTGGCATTTTTGAGCCACACATTGCCGCCATCGAGAAACAAGGCGCCATGGAAAGTGCCATAGAGGGGAAACCGGTATTCGATGCTGGACTCAAACCCCATATCCCCGGTGCGGTCGAACCGAATCAGGTTATTGACATCACTGAAAGAGCCGGGGCCGATGCTTCTGACCGGCCAGGCCCGTATTCCATTTCCGCCGCCTACATAGAAACTTTTTTCAAACGGAAGGACATCCATATTGCCGTAAGGGTTTCCCAAACCGACATACACACGTCCGGCAACCACATGATCTTTCTTCTTGAGGTGGTAAAAGCGACGGTAGTCAAGGTCGGTCCGAAGGTATTGGGAATAGGGGATGTTGAAAATCATGGCGATACCCTCGGCATTTACAGCATAATTCAACGGGTTGCGGAAGGCATTGACCAGAAATCCTGCAGATTCGATGTTGAACCGGATGAATGAGTACCGGCCCCTGGTTCGTAAACCCTGGTTGTCAATCACCACAGACCAGGTGAGGGCAGTGATAATATGATCCGAGTAAGAGTTTTTCAGCCTCTGGTCATTGAGGGCATTGATCTTCTCAATAAAGGATTGATCAGGGTTGATCGATACGGCATTGAGTTCAAACGGATTAAATGCCATAGCCACATTGGGCCTCGTCTGCCATTCGTACCCTGTGGAGATTTTGGTGATATATCTTTTATAATCAGGTCGTTCCTGGAAATTAACCCCTCCCGAGAAACGTGTCCGGGGTTTGAAGGTCTTTGGCAGAGCGGTGATGGGAATGGGGGCAACCAGTCCGGGGATCCTGATGTCCGCATCAACTCCAAGCTCCACGGTGTTGAAAGGGAGTTTGTCGATGATGGTGGATTCATCCTGCTCCTTATCGAGAATCTTTTGTACCTCAAGAGCCCCTTTAAGTGCAAGGCTCAGCACCTGAGCTCCGCCAAACAGGTTACGGTTCTGATAAACCAGATTGGTTGACAACCCCGGGTCTCCTGCCCGGTTGGTGACATCCATCCGCACCTCATACAACTGTTTCTGAACCCGGCTCATGTTGATGGTGCAATCAAGCCAGAGGACTGTGGTATCTTCCATCCCCGGAGGCGCATCCGCATCTTTGAAAGTGATGGATATATTGCCAAAGTTACTGAGATCGGAAAGGTAAAGGTAGGTCAGCTCCACATCCCTGAGGCTGTATAGTTGCCCCGGCTCCAGGAGTACATTCCGGATCAGCATCTGGGGGTTGTAATCCATTTCTCCGGCAGTATACAAATAGTACACACTCTTTTCCCGTTTTTTACGCCCGACCGCTTCAACGGGAATGACCTGGTATTCCTTATCGATAAAAATCCCCTCGTATTCAGGATTAATAAAAATTCTGCCAATGCGGCTCCTGAGGTGCGGCCTGGTCACAACAATTTCAAGGTCCTCTTCATCATAGAAACTCTGGTCCTGGATCTTCATGTGAACATCCAGGAGATTGCCAGGGACGAATGTATCCACCTCAAGCAGGATATAAGCCTTATTGAAATGGTAAAACCCGCTATCCTTAAGCACCCTGGTTATCCTGTCGCGCTCCTGCTGGAATACCTTCTCATCATAATTTGCCCCCGACTTGATCAGTGAGGCATCTGCATCCTTCTGATAGAGTTCCCTGACTCCATCTGATGGGATTTCGACACTGAAATTCCTGATTTTATGCCCCGGACCCGGATATACAATATACGTAACCCTGGCCCTTTTTGGCTGAGGGTAGGTAATAACCCTTTCTGCTTCAGCCTTGAAATGCCCCCTGGTGAAAAGGAATGACTCAAACTGCACCAGGGTCCGGTCGGCAGCAGCAGTATCGAGGACTACCGGAGCCTCCCCGTTTTTCATTACCCAGGTGCGGAACCTGTTTTTCCTGTTCCACCACCATTTGCGCCAGCCTGAATACCCTGAAGTATCAGGGATATTGATCCCTTCCCCGAAATTGTATGCTACTGCATGAAAAGGGTAAACCCTGAGAAACTTTTTGTTGGGTTTCTGCCGGTAATAACGTTCCAGCTCTGAAGCCGTGAAGTTGTTCCCGGGCTCATCAGAGAGAAGCTGTATCTTGTTTTTTTTCAGCAGATATTCGCCCTCTTCAAACTTCCTTGTCACCGAGCAGGAAGATAAAAACACCGTTGCCAGCATCAGCATAAAAAAAACATAACCCCTGTTGAATTTCCTCTTCATCAGACACATCAGTCAATTATTCAAAAGCAAGTTTGTTGCAATAATACACCGTTCTGGACCTTCCGTCTGCCCCGCGAATGACCTGTCTGCCCCACACCAGGAAATACTGATTGTACCATCGGGTCATATTCATACTGAGGTGTTCCCTCACCCTATCGGCGGGTGAGAGCATTTCAACGGGATAACTTTCCTTGTCAACCACCACATCATTATCCCGGATAATTCTGAACCACACTTTGCCATCATGAGCATAGACAAGCACGATTTCATTTTCATAAGCAAGGAGGCTGAGTCTTTCATTAAGATTTTTATCAAGGATATTTGAGGTTTCAAAACTATTTTCCCAGGTAAGGTTTCCCAGGGAGTCAAAGGCAGCGACAATGGCGTGCTCATATCTGAACCCTTTGAAGACCCAGCGGCCGCCGGTGTCGTAAAAACCGGGGTAATACCCGCCATACCAGGGAGAATAGCCATAAGGATAATAGAATGCTGATTGCGGCCTGTTTTCATACTCATATTCCGGGTAGAAAGCTTCCCCGACGAGGACCATATTCCCATTCAGGGAGTATGCCTGTTCATGAAGAAGCATCCGGTAGGCGATCTGCCCTTTGCCTGGCTGGTTCCTTCCTGTGGTGCGTGACCGTTTCAGGTAGGCCTGCATGATAGAAGACGGGAGGTTTTTGAATGAAGTGAAAGGGTAAAAACGGATCGCCATTTCAGTTCCGCTGGCATGTTGCGCAAAGAAGAGCCCTTCCGAAAGCACGGGATCTCCCCTTTTCCACGACTGCCGGTCGCGGGTACCATAGGTACCTGCAACAGCGATCCCCGATCTGCCGGTTCGCAGAAAGCTCAGATCAATCAGATACATCTCGGGGGGTGACGGGAGGGTAAAGAGTGTGACAAGCTCCGGGGAAGCGGGGGTAAACCGCACGGTGCGAAGGTCCATGGTAAATTTTTCGCCGGAGATCCGGAGTGCCAGCAGCAAAGCCAATCCGTCGGGATCGGGCTGTACCCATGCCATTTCAATCAGGTCGGGGATGTTATGTACTGTTAACGTGACTGTTTCGGTATTCAGGGATCCTGAGACGAACAGGAGTTCCGACGGAAGTTTGCCCTGCCTGAACTTGCGCCGTGTCGTTCTGCTTTCATCCGGAGGCATAGTATTGATACCGCAGATAAAGAAATGCTCCCCGATCGCCTTGAAGACTGGTTCCCTGATCTGCTGTTTCGGGAAACTGAATGTTTTCTTTGCGGATTCGAGAGACACGGGGTCATAGATCACTACTTCACCGGCCACACCGGCATTTTCATAAAGGAAAAGAAGGTAGACGTGACTGTCGCTCTTTTCCCATCCTGCGAAACTGCCTGTACGCTCGGGGAAAAAGGTCTTCCGGGAAAGTTCCCTGAAAGCAGTACTGTAATGAATCATTTCCCATCCGATGATCCTCCGGCCGCGGATCTCCATCCCCCGCAGTACGATCAGACCATTTTCGCCGGCCGGGATGGTGTAATAGGGCAGATTCAAGGCAGATGCATCAAGTTCGATCCTGAGAATATCCTGGGCCGGTACCGTCCGGATCTGGACGAACATCAACATAAAAAAAAGGAAGTAAAATCTGTAAGTCTTCATATCCCCTTGGCCATTAATCAAAACAAATATACGCGCGTTTGACGCAACCACCAAACCTTCTGCAGATGGTTGCGGGAGATTTCTGCCAACAGGTGCAGATGGGTTCATTCATACCTGAGTGATTCTATCGGGTCGAGCCTGGCTGCCCTGGATGCAGGATAGAGGCCCGATAACAGTCCGACCAGGACACAAAGGATGACCCCCATCACCATCCAGCCCCAGGGGACGATAAAGCTTCCTCCGGTAATCATGGTGGTGATATTCCCAACCAGCATACCACCGAGTATTCCGATGAATCCCCCGAGGATCCCGATCACCACGGCCTCAACAAGAAACTGGTTGCGGATGATGATCCTGGTGGCGCCCATGGCTTTCCGGATACCGATCTCCCGCGTGCGTTCAGTCACACTCACTAGCATGATGTTCATCAGCCCGATGGCGGCACCAAGCAGGGTGATGAGTCCGATAATGGTGGCAGCCAGGGTTATGGTTGAAATGTTGTCGATGAGCATCTGAGCAAGATTGTCGCTGGATTCAACGGAGAAATTCACCGGTTCACGCGGATCAAGCCTGCGAATCTTCCTGAAAAGGGATGTAGCCTCAGCGATGGTGGCATCCGTTGAGGCAGCATCAGCGGCTTTCACGTTGATCTGGAATGATGGGAACTGTCCGGAAATCATCCTGCGGAGGTTATTGACCGGGACAAAGATGTTGTTGTCGTTGGAGAACCCCATGGATGCGCCTCTTGATTGCAACACCCCCACCACCTTGTATTTCGCACTGCCCACGGTGATGGCTTTCCCAACCGGATCGACAACACCCTGAAAGAGCCTCTCTGCAAGCACACTTCCAATGATAGCGACATTGGAGCCAAATTCAACCTCGGTAAACGAAAAGCTCCGGCCCCGATCCAGTGAATATCCTGATGTGGCAAGGTAATTTTCGTCACAACCGATCATCGAGATGTTGGGGTTGGTCTTCCGGCTTTCGTACTTCACCGTGTAAAGCTGGTTGCCAAAAGCAAGAACCGACACCACTGATCCGTAGCCAAAACGCTTTCTGAACTCCTCTGCCTCCCCGTAGGTGATGGATGGCGATTCCGAGACTCTCTCCCCACCCCTGGCGAAGATCTCCTGCTTCCGGATGGAGAAAGTATTGACCCCCATCCGGCTGAACTCACTGGTAAGTGAAAAGCGGATGGCGTCAATGGCAGTAAGAATGCCAACCAGGGCAGTAATCCCAAATGCAATGATCAGCATCGTCAGCACACTCCGGAGGAGGTGGCTTCTGACCGATCCGAGACCGATTCTTATGTTTTCGAAAAATACCCCGCGGAACCTGAACATACATTGTTTTTAACATGGTAAAAATAGGAAAAACATCGGCGCTGCAGTTCCAATTTGGTACTTTTACCGGATAAAATTCATCTATGGGAAAAGCAATATTGGTGATGGCTACCATGAACCGCCATAAGCTCAGTGAGGTCAGGGCTATTTTTGAGCAGGAGGGCCTGGATCATTTCATCGATTTAAAAAGCGTTCAGGACCTCGGTTTTGAGGGTGATATCCCCGAAGATAAAGACACCCTTGAGGGTAATGCAACGGCCAAGTCGCGATTTGTCTTTGATCGGTTCGGCAGCGATTGTTTTTCGGATGATACCGGCCTTGAGGTTGAAGCCCTGAACGGAGCGCCGGGGGTGCGATCAGCAAGGTATGCCGGAGAGGAGGCGATTGCCTCCGGGAATATCCGTTTATTGTTGCAACAACTTGAGGGCACTGCAAAGCGCCACGCCAGGTTCAGAACGGTTATCAGCCTCATCATCCGCGGAAAAGAGCACATGTTTGAAGGCATCGTTGAAGGTGAAATTCTCACTGCGATGGAAGGAACCGAAGGTTTTGGCTATGATCCGGTATTCAGGCCCAAAGGATACGACTATTCGTTTGCCTCCATGCCATCAAAGGAAAAAAACCGGATCAGCCATCGCTACCATGCCATCCGTGAGATGGCGAAATTTCTGTCAGCCAACAAGGGCATCTTCGATCAGCCCGGTGATGAAATCGGTTACCGATAAACCATGATGCGCCAGCTGCTGCGGAACGATGCTCTCTTTTGACATTCCGGGGACGGTATTTGCTTCAAGGAAAAACAAACCACGATCAGAAAGAATATAATCGAACCTGACAATCCCCTTACAACCAAGATACCTGTAAAGCAACGCCGAGACGCGCTTCACTTCTGTCTCATCCTTTTCAGCAATCCTTGCAGGGGTTATCTCATCTGATTTCCCGTGGTATTTGGCTTCAAAATCAAAATACTCGGTTTTGGGAACGATCTCTGTAATCGGCAGTACGATAACCTTTCCTCCCCTCGAAAATACCCCGCAGGTCACCTCGGTTCCACCGATGAATGCTTCCACCAGCACTTCATCGTCTTCCTCAAAGGCCAAATGGATTGCATCTTCGAGCCCGGCTGCCTCCTTCACCTTCGACATGCCGACACTGCTTCCGCCGTTGTTGGGTTTGACGAAACAAGGCAATCCTGTGACAGCAAGGATCTCATCCGGGCTGGCATGTGCGCCATGCCTTATCAGCACAGCATCAGCGATGTTGACACACTCTGCAGCGGTGACAAACCGGCTGCATGCATATTTGTTGAATGTCAGCGATGAAGTGAGCCTTCCACAGGAGGTGTATGACACTCCCATCATATCGAGGTAACCCTGCAACATCCCATCTTCACCGGGTGTGCCGTGGATGATATTGAACACTGCATCAAACCTGATCCTGACCCCGTCAACGGTCACCGAAAAATCGTTACGGTCCAGCGGAATCCTATTCTGGCCGGTTTCGCAAATCCACTCTTCACCCTTGATGATGACAAGCCATGGGGTAAAAAGATCCCTGTTGATATGTTCCAGAATCAGGTTTGCACTGTTGACCGATATCCCGTACTCGCCGGAATTGCCTCCGGCCATTACTGCGATGTTTTTTTTCTGGCTTTTCTTTTCAGACATAAGGTTGGAATATTAGAGCGATTCGAGTTCTGCCTTGAGTTTTCCGGGAAGGGATGTTACAATCAGATCGTAAGAGTGGTCGATCCAGCGCATAATCTCTTCCGGGCGGGCGTCCCGGTCGCCCCAGACCGTATTCCAGTGGGTTTTGTTCATATGGTAGGCTGGTTCAACGGCCTGGTAATGTTCCCGCAAGGAGGGCACCTTTTCGGGGTCACACTTGAGGTTAATGCAGGTGCCACGCTCCAGGGGAAGGATAGCGAAGATTTTATTCATCACCCTGATCACAAGGGTTTCTTCATCAAACGGGAAATCTTCTGTGGCACCTCTCTTCGAGAGGCAGTATTCACGCAATTCTTCGATATTCATATTAATGGAGCACCGGTATATACAGGATGATGGCTGCCAAAATTAAGCAATTTGGCGTTGGGTGGGGTTGATTTGCGAAGGATATTTTTTAGTTTATCTTTGCAACCGGATCAGAAGGGGATCATTCCCCGGAAGCGACGCATGAAACCAATTAACTAATTGAAAATTAAACTGAAACGTCATGTCGTTAAAAACCAAGACCAGCGATCTTAAGAAAAGGATGAAGGATGCTGTTCAGGGAGGGGGTTCTCAGGCGATAGAGAAGCAGAAGGCCGGAGGGAAGCTAACCGCCCGTGAGCGCATTTTGTCCTTAGTGGACAAGGAGTCTTTTCACGAATATGATTTGTTTGTCGAGCATGCAGGGAGAGACTTTGACATGGACAAGAAGTACCTGCCGGGAGACGGTGTTGTGACGGGAACCGGCACCATCCAGGGGCATCCTGTCTGTATTTACGCACAGGATTTTACGGTTGCAGGGGGGTCTCTGGGTTACATGCATGCCAAGAAGATCACCAAGATTATGGACCACGCCATGAAGCTGAAGGTTCCTATTATTGGCATTAATGATTCCGGCGGAGCCCGGATCCAGGAAGGGGTGAATTCACTGGCAGGTTATGGAGAGATATTTTACCGCAACACCCAGGCATCGGGCTATATCCCACAGATCTCTGTCATCCTTGGCCCATGTGCCGGCGGTGCTGTTTACTCACCAGCCCTGACCGATTTCGTCTTTGTGGTTGATAAAATCTCCAAGATGTTCATCACAGGACCTGAGGTGATCAAGACTGTGATCGGTGAAGACATCTCAATGGAGGACCTCGGGGGTGCATTGGTGCACGCTGCCATCACCGGAAATGCACATTTCTATGCTGAAAGCGAGCAGGAGTGTTTCGAACAGATCAAGGAGCTTGTCAGTTATATCCCCTGGAACAACGCAAAGACAGCAGATCCTTATCCACCCAAGAATCCACGGACCAGGTCTTTCAAAATTGACGATATTTTCCCTACAAACCCGAAACAGCCTTACGATGTAAGGAATATCATCATGGCCATCTGTGATGATTCCAAGTTTTTTGAGGTGCAGGAACGCTGGGCCGCCAATATTGTTATCGGATTCGCCAGGATGAACGGGCAAACTGCCGGATTTGTGGCCAACCAGCCACTTGTGCTTGCCGGTGTGCTTGATGTGGACTCCTCCGACAAGGCCGCAAGGTTTATCCGATTCTGCGATGCATTCAATATTCCGCTTGTGACACTGGTTGACCTGCCGGGATATCTTCCGGGAATTGACCAGGAACATGCCGGTGTGATCAGGCACGGTGCCAAGGTGCTTTATGCCTATTCTGAAGCAACAGTCCCCAAAACCACGGTGATTCTCAGAAAAGCTTACGGCGGAGGTTATATCGCCATGTGCTCGAACCACCTGCGCGCCGACTTTGTGTTTGCGTGGCCAACTGCTGAAATCGCGGTGATGGGCCCTGAAGGGGCCGCCAACATCATTTTCAGGAAAGAGATCACCACAGCTGAAAATCCTGAAGAGATGAGGAAGCTGAAGATCAAGGAGTATAAAGAAAAATTCGCCAACCCGTACGTTGCAGCAGCCTATGGTTATGTGGATGCTGTCATCGAGCCTGCGGATACCAGGAAGTTCGTACTCCACGCCCTTGAAATCGCCAGAAACAAGGACATCAAAGGTCCTGTCAAAAAACATGGAATTCCTCCATTCTAAAAAGATGCCCCATGGAAGATATTAAAATGTATCCTGATGAACCGGAACCCATTCCGGAAGAAAAAATCGTGACCTTCCAGGTTGGAGACTCTGTGTACAACACAACACTATCAGATAAATACAGGAACAGGAAACCCTGGGAGCCCATCAACCTGAAAATTGTCAAGGCAGTAATTCCCGGAATAATCCGGAAAGCCTACGTTAAAGTGGGTGCCAAGGTTAAGCCAGGCGACAAACTGGTGGTCCTGGAAGCCATGAAGATGAAAAACGATATCCTTGCCGTTGAAGGTGGGACTGTTTCAGAGATTTGCGTGAAGATCGGAGAAAGGGTTCCAAAAGACACCATCCTCGTGAAAATCAAGTGATTTAAAGCCGTATTCCTCTTACTTTTCTGCTTCCATTTTACTTTTTTTTGATCAATGGTTGAAAAAAAGTGATGTTCCGTTTCCGGTTTTTTACTTTGCAGGCATACATAGAAGGAAATTCTATGCTATGCTGGTAAAGACATTTGGGAGCACGATCCTTGGTATCGATGCCATCACGATCACTGTGGAGGTAAACATAGACCAGGGGGTGAATTTCATGCTGGTGGGGCTGCCCGACAGTGCTGTGAAAGAGAGTCATCAACGGATTGAATCCGCGCTGAAATACATCGGGCTCAAGCTACCCGGAAAAAAAATCGTCATTAATATGGCACCGGCAGACATCCGGAAGGAGGGTTCGGCCTATGATCTGCCCATCGCCATCGGAATCCTCGCAGCCTCCAATCAGATCAAACATGAACGTGTGGGGAGGTTCATCATTATGGGGGAATTGTCGCTCGACGGGTTGCTGAAGCCCATCAAAGGGGCGCTGCCCATCGCCATTCAGGCCAGGAAAGAGGGATTTGATGGGTTGATCGTTCCGAAAGGCAATGTGATGGAAGCTGCTATTGTTGATAAGATTGATGTTTACGGTGCAGAGGGGTTAAAGGAGGTGATCTCCATTTTTAACGGTGAGCCGATGATCCAGCCTGTGAAGGTGAACACCAGGGAGGCATTTTTTAGTGGCATCGAAAGCTATGAGTTTGATTTCTCTGATGTAAAAGGGCAGGAGAACATCAAAAGGGCATTGGAGATTGCAGCAGCGGGTGGGCATAATGCGCTGCTGATTGGTCCGCCCGGGGCAGGCAAGACCATGCTGGCCAAAAGGCTGCCTTCCATTTTACCGCCGCTCCATCTTCAGGAGGCGCTCGAGACGACAAAGATTCACTCGGTAGCAGGGAAGCTTCGCCGCAGGGAGGGGCTGATCACGGTGAGGCCATTCCGGTCGCCGCACCATACCATCTCTGATGTTGCACTGGTGGGCGGGGGCACCTGGCCACAGCCCGGCGAGATTTCACTGGCTCACAACGGTGTACTGTTCCTTGATGAACTCCCTGAGTTCAAGCGCACAGTGCTGGAGGTGATGAGGCAGCCCATGGAGGAGCGCAGGGTGACGATCTCCAGGGCCAGGTTCAGCGTTGATTACCCGGCCAGTTTCATGCTGATTGCATCGATGAACCCCTGCCCTTGCGGGTTCTACAACCATCCTGAAAAAGAGTGTGTATGCGGGCAGGGGGTGGTGCAGAAATACCTGAACAAAATCTCCGGCCCGCTGCTGGACCGGATCGACATCCACATCGAGGTGACGCCGGTTCCTTACCGCGAACTGAGCAAAACCACTGAGAGTGAGAGGAGCCATCTGATACGGGAGCGGGTGATCAAGGCCCGCAGGATCCAGGAAGAGAGATTTGTTGACCTTCCGGGCATTTACTGCAATGCCCATATGAACACCTCAGCATTACGGCAGTATTGCAAAACAGACCCTGCAGGGTCGGCTATCCTTAAAAATGCCATGGAGAAGCTGGGGCTTTCGGCCAGGGCCTACGACCGGATACTCAAGGTAGCCAGGACGGTGGCAGACCTGGAAAGTGCCCCTAACATCCTGGCACATCACATGTCGGAAGCCATTCACTTCAGGAGCCTCGACAGGAAGAACTGGGCGGGATAGTTTGATGTGCTGATGTGATGATGTGATGATGTGATGATGTGATGATGGGGTGATGGGGTGATGGGGTGATGGGGTGATGGGGTGATGGGGTGATTGTTTTTAATGGAATTTAACACTTTGATACATGAAACAAAAGAATGAAGTACTGGAACTGAGTTTTCAGTTTGCTCTGGATATTATCAAATATACAGCATCTTTGGAGAAAAGCAAGAAGTATATTATTGCAAATCAATTAATTAAATCAGGCACATCAATTGGTGCAAATATCTCAGAAGCTCAAAGCGCAGAAAGCAGAACAGACTTTATTCACAAACTTAAAATAGCCTCCAAAGAGGCAGCTGAAACTGCATACTGGCTAAAATTATGCTCTCTTCAGCCAGATTATCCTCAAAACACCAATCTGGAGGATAGCCTTGCAAGTATTCAAAGATTGCTCACAAAAATTATTGTATCATCAAAAAATCAAGAAAACCGCTAATAAAACCAAGGCTTCATCAACACCACGCCAGGGCGTGGCCTCCGTTACACTCGGGCATCAGCACATCAACACATCAGCACATCACTAATATCTGATTCCCCAGAACGGGTACTCCTGGGCTTTTCGTTTGGCAGCCATATGCTTCTGTACCATGATTTGGTAAAGTTCTTCAGAGATATGCTTCCCTTTGATCTTTCTCCCGTCGAAACGGGCAGGCATTTCCAGCTGATCCGTGAGGGGCACGGTATCTATCGATTGGGCCATAATCTCCATGGCACCGTTGTTCACCTCCACACCCAGGATCAACCCGGGCAAACCGCACAAACGCTCCGGCCCCGCCCGGGAAGGAACAGAAAGGGCAAACCAGGCAACATAAGTCTGTCCACGCAAGGTATCGGTCCAGGAGGCATTCATGCAGATTTGACCGGCAATTTCCCGCACATCGTTCAGAATTTTCCATTTCGGCATTTCCAGGCTATCCTCCACAATCACCACCTTGCGCATCCAAACCATTACATCATGGATCTGCATCCTCTCAAAATTACGCCGGATGAGATACGGATCTTTCAGCCAGGAATATCCATAAGACTCTTCGTCATCAAACACATCACTGTACATGGAAACAGAGTCATTGAAAAAAAGCCGTGTATAAGCGGTATAACTGCTGCGTCCGCCATACAGGTAACGGGCCCTCTCCTTTTCCTGACTGGATAGATAATCAACACCTTCGATCATCTTAACCCAATCCTTATTGATGGCATACCTGACTACCGTGACGGAATCCTGGGCAAAAGCAGAATGCATTGACATGTAGAACGTTATTGCCAGGAGGATGAGAAGCGGCTTGTGCGACATAGGTAGGGGGTTTAGAAGTTTAGGAGGTTTAGGGGGTTTAGAGGGTTTAGAAGTTTAGGGGGTTTAGATATTTAATTGTAATCCTGGGCGAAGTCGAGGGGTAGTTAAAAGAAGTGACGACGTTTTTGGGAGGCTTTCACATCATATCCCCGGATATTGTAGCTAACGCTGAGCATGTAGTATCTGGCCAGGGTATTTGCGGTGGTCTGGATGATATAGTTCTGGGCTCCCGACTGGCTGATGCCAATCCTTTTGTTGAAGATATCGAATGCTGCAAACCTCACCTCAAACCGGTTTTTTTCGCCGAGGATTCTTCTGACGGATGCATTCCACAGGGGCACCGACTGTTCAAATTCAAACCTGTCATTGCGGTATAGGTTATAATTGAAGTTACTTTCGAAGAAAGTCTTGGTGATGAACTGATAGCGGATGGTGGCAGAGGCCGAATGGGTTTCTATATTCTGGTTCTGCTCCTCCTGGATTGAGTATGTAATTTCATTGAATCCAAGCCTTCCGTTAAAACTCAGGAGCAATTTGCTGCCGGGCGTCAGGTTAAGGCCAAGGCCGGCAGAATATCCCTGGTTGCCGGTTTCATTCAAAACACTGTTGATGTAGGCACTCGAACTCCCGGTTCTGTAGCTGCCGTTGAAATTGACTGTCAGTATGGTTTTGATGATGGGAAGGCTGGCCCATACCCAGGTGGTGAGGTTGTCACCTCCCGCGATATTTTCCGGCCGGCTTGTGGTTCTGAAGCCAATGGAATCCACAAACTCGGTTACCATACTTCGGACAATCCTGCTGTCATAGAGGAAGTAACTTACATTGGCCCCAAAGCTGGCAAAGTTTGATGGCCCCCAATAATGGATCGACCCGCTCAGGTTGTGGAATTTTTCCGGTTCCAGATCGGGATTGCCTTCATTGACAAACAGCGGGTTGTTGATCACGGGCCTTGGCAAAAGGTCGGACATGGCCGGAGCATTCACCTCATAGGTGTAATCAGACTGCATCCACATCCCATTTTTGAACTGCTGCATGATCGACACATTCGGGATGATGCTGAGGAATGACCTGGTAATCGGCTCGGTAATCCAGGGCTCTCCACGGATTCCTGCATATGCCCCTTCAATGTCCAGGTTTTGCAGCGCAACTCCAACGGATGCATTGGTCCCTTTATTCGAATACCTGAGTAATGTTCCTGCCCTGTTGTACATCACTCCATTCCTGTAATAGAGACTCAGGCTGTCCACCCTGGGCTCCCCGCTGAGCAAAGGGTTGGTCACCTCATTCTCCTTCTCCTGCAACGTTGTGTTAAAATTATAGAACCCCTGGATAAAGAATTTCTTCCCGATTCCGTCAGAATACATCATACTTGATTTCAGCACTCTCGACATGCTGATGTCATCGTTTAACTGCCTTATCTGTTCTTCAAAATCGGTAGCAGAAAAGAACCTGTTCACGGAATTCAGGGACTCTTCCATACCGGTGCTGCTGTAATTTGCTGCCCCACTCACTGCAAATGCCTTTCCCGGTTTTTTGAATTTCTTTGCATAGATGGCCATACCATTCATCCGCGTGGAAAAATTCTCATTCTCATTATCGGTCATCAGGTGATTGACCAGCGTATTCCCTTCACTGCTGTACCATTCGTTTTTCAAAGTGCTGGTTATGGTGGGTATAACATTGATATTGACCCTTGCAATCAGCTGGGTCAGGGAGTCGATCTCGTGCTCCACCCTTGAAGAGAGGGCGTGATTCCCGCGGAAATCTGCCATACCCAGGGTATCCCTGGTCCGGTAGGAACTGTCGGGCAGGAAGGTCTGCCTGTCTGAGAACTGGTCCAGCCACAGTGTTGACTCGCTGTAAAAATAACTGGCATTAAACCGTGTCTTTTTGTTGTCATAGTTGTAATTGGTGCCGGCGCCGTAATTGGAAGACAGGCCGCGATCACTGTCACGGTTGATCGGGGCATCATGAACAGAGAAATTACGCATCATACCGCCGGAACTGAACCCAAAATCCCCGTTGTCATAGTCGTTAAATCCGGTCTGTCCCTTGAATTCACGGTAATCATCCCAGTTCACGCCACTCTGATTGATATTGTTGGCGTAGCCGATGAAAGAGAGCTGGCGCTTCTCATCGAAGCGGTTGTAGTTCCCCCGTCCCGCCCATCGCTCCTGTGTGCCTCCGGCCACAGAAACCTTTCCGAAAGACCCTTTTTTGTATTCCTCCTTCAGTTCCAGGTTCATCGCTTTATCTTTGGAAGCATCGGGAACTCCGGTCAGGCGGGACTGTTCAGTCCGCTCATCATACACCTGAACTTTGGAAAGGGCTTCGGAACCCAGGTTTTGGGTCACTGTTTTGGGATCATCCCCGAAAAAAGTCTTCCCATCTACATAGACACGCTTCACATCTTTCCCTTGGGCCGAAATATTCCCGGAGGCATCCACCTCAATCCCCGGCAATCGACGGAGGAGATCCTCCACCGTTGAACCCGGTGGCACCCTGAAGGTTGAGACATCATACTCGACGGTATCCCCATGGATTCTTATCGGGGCTTTGGCATCCCGCACCACCACCTGCATCAGCACCTGCGAGAAAGGGGTCAGGGAGACCACACCCAGATCAACATCGGAAGTTGAAGAGCGCTCAATCCTCTGCTGCAGGGGCATATACGCAACATGGCTCACCTTCAGCAGATAGGCATCATTCCTCACATTATTGAACCGGAAACCGCCGGTTTTGTCACTTGCAGTGAAACTCACCAGGGTGCTGTCGGCGGGATCCAGAAGCATTACCGTGGCGGTAATCACCTCAGCACCGGAAGTGTCCTGCAGGATGCCCCTGATATTAATCCTTGATGGGGTTTGGGCAAATAATCCATGAAATCCTATAAGAAAAATAAGGATGATGAAGGGGTAGAATTTTTTCATCAGAATAAAGAAATTTGGAGCAGCATAGTTAACGATTTATGCTGGATATATTGCATTATTCTGAAAAAAATCACCCTAAAACCACAATGACTGCAATAACAGGGATTGGTGCATCCACAGGCAAGGAGTCCGGATCCGTGAAAGGTACTTCTACCGGATCGGTGAGAATACGTTCAGGATCAATTCCGTTACCGATCAGCTCCTGCTTCACGGTTTCAATCCTACGAACATTCAGATCCGGGTCAGATTCCCCCTCCCGTGGCAGGGCCAAAACCCGGATTTTCAGCATGGGATTCTCTTTCAGCATGTCAGCGAGAACCACGAGCTCTTCCGCTGTTTCTGGCTCAAAATCGCTTTGTCCTTCCTGAAAGGCCAGGTTGTTTAGCGGCACAACAATGCCATGAGCCAAAGCATTCATACGGAAGTCGATTTCACGGATGGTGTAGGGAGCCATCCACGCAAGGTCGTGATAGGCAGAGAGGAATACTTTACCCGGAGCAGTGACCCTGACAACAAGCGGCGCAGCATTGCTGACCATCATGATATACTTACCGCTGATGGAATCTGAGACCGCTGTTGCCAAGATTACTCCGGTGTTACGATCACGGGCGGAAATGATGGCGCTCAGGGGAGCATTGGTCTCAGCATCCATGACTCTTCCCTGCAACAATAGCAGTTGATCAGGAGTTTCGTCACTACCGACCGGTATTATTGCTGCTGTTCCGGCTTCAGGGAAAAGGGTGGCTTCTGCAATATCGACCTTAAAAAGCAAGGGCTTCTCTTCAGCCACCGCAGTGAATTTGTACAGATCGAAATGGCCCCTGCCACCTGCGCGCCGTGAAGCAAAATATCCATGACGACCGTTTGGATCCAGGATAAAAAAGAGGTCATCAGAAGCGGAATTGATTGGCCAGCCAAGGTTTCTGCGCTCTGAGAACCCCTGTTCAGTAAGATTGGCTGTAAAAATATCGTATCCTCCCATGGTTTCGTGACCACGTGAGCTGAAATAGAACGTTTGTCCATCGTTTGCCAAAAATGGTGACTCTTCATCCATCGGGGTATTGATTACCGGACCGGCATTGACCGGCTTTCCCCATTTCCCCCTGGTATTTTTTGTGGTAATCCAGATATCCTTACCACCAAAACCCCTTTTGCGGTTGCTCACAAACCACAGGGTATCTCCTCCGGGAGAAAAGGAACCAAACGTCTCATTGGCGGAGGAGTTTATCTTACCGGATAGTCTTTCAGCCTTTGGCTTTTTGAGAAGAGGCCAATCCAGCGAAAGGATATCACCAGTAGGTTCGCCTCTTCTGATGTAGATTTTATGTCCTTCCTGAGAAACAGCCACAAAAGCCTCATGCATTGGGGTATTGATCCCCTCCCCTGCATTGACGGGATCGCTCCATGCGATTCCAAGTTTATCGATATAGTAAATGTCTTCAAACGGAAGATTGCCGGCATCGGTCTTGCCGCCTGTGCTGCCGGGCCTGCGGGAGGTAAACCAGAGCCGGGTCCCGTCAGCCGAAAGCACCGGCGCATATTCGGGCCAGGGGGAATTGATCCGGTCGCCCATCGGGTCCACAAAACATCTGACCGGCTGTTGCATCAGGCTATCACCAATGATGCTCCAGTCTCTCCAAAGCGCAACCTGATCGCCGGTTCGCCTGATTTCTCTCCGCGACATCGTAACATAATACTCATCATAAAACCTGATGGCATCCTGGAAACGGTGGTTAAGATGGTAAGCACGCCCAAGCTGCAGTTTGAGCAAAGGGCTGATGCCTGGTTTAAGGGAATGGGCCGTTTCGAAGTAAGGCAAAGCCTTGTAGGGATCCGGGCCACGAAAGAGCAACTCGCCGATGGCCAGGTTCAGCTTTGCATTCTGCGGGTTGAAAGCATGGGCTGCAGTGAGCCTCCTCATCGCTTCATCCCAGGATCCAATCCCTTTCCCCACGAGCTTAATGCCCCTCTTCATATCTTTCCGTGCCTGGTTCAGCTCTTTCCTTTGATCAGGGAAATGTTCCTTGTCAAACGGAATATCCTGGGCGGCAACAACCACACTGATGCACGCCAGTGTCAGCAAAAAGAGTATGCGCATAACCATTTGCCTCATTGGTTTCATCCGTAATCTCATTATTTACAAATCTGATTGTAGTATGCGGCTGCTGCCGGCACCCCGTTCTCACCTGCTGATTTCCAGTCCTCGCAGGCTCCACGTTCATCCCTGAGCATTTCACGGCATACACCACGGTTGTAGAGGGCCAGGTAAAGGGAAGGGTCGATGGAAAGAGCAAGGGAATAATCAGATTCAGCGCTGGTGTAATCACCCTGGGCGTAATAGCAATTGCCGCGTGTATTCCAGGCAGCGCTGAAGCGCGGGTTGGCTTCAATGGCGCTGTTGGCCCAGAAAAGAGCAGTGTCGTATTGCTGCTGCCTGTGTGCGATCGCGGCCATGCCATTCATTGCAATATAATCCTGTGGGTTATTGGTAAGGGCCTTCAGCCATATTTCCTGAGATTCAGCATAGCTGTTCCTATTGAAAAGGATGCCGGCCATGAGATGCAGCACTTCACCCTGATCAGGCAGAAACTGAAGCGATTCTTCCATCCGTTGAAGTGCAACAGAGGTGTCTCCTGTAGCCAAGGAAACCATCGCCAGCGCATTGATCACATCCACGGATTCAGGATTGGCTTGCAAAACCTGGTTGAACAAATCACTGGCTTCAGCAAAAGCAGCCTGGTGAAATCTGACCACACCCAGGGTAAAGGCAGCATCCGGATTCAGCGCTCCTCCCCTGGCAGCGCGCTGAAAATCTGAAACACCGTTTGCAGTGTCACCTCTCTCAAGCAACAGTAAACCCCGGCTGATGAGATACTCCGGCCTGGGATCCGTCTGAATCGCCGTGGCAAAATCGAGCAGCGCCTCAACAGGACTACCCATTCGGAGCTGCACCACTCCCCGGTTGAAAATGGCATCAGAAAACCCGGGGTCCATGGCCGCGGCTTCCGTGAAGTATTCCAACGCCTGGCGGTAATCACCCCGCTCAATCTCTGCGAGGCCATAACTGTTGTACAGCAACGCTTTCCCTTTGCTGAACACCGCAATCACCCTCAGGGAATCGGTTTCAAACTGCCCCTGTGCCCGGATCATGGCAGGGAATATCGAAATACCCAACATCCCCGCAATCAACAAGAATTTCAAAGGCCTCATCATGTGCTCGGTTTTAAGTTAGCTTTGAATACGATGCACCTCAGCGAAGTGAACATTGATGTACTTTGAGGAGTAAAAGTAGCCAAATGTGATCATCCGGCATAGCAACCTGCAAAATTATCCTGTCTTTCTTTTTTTGAAAATATCACCCAGCAGATAACCTATCACCGCTCCCCACAAAGTTGAAAAATAGGGATTTGAGTTGATGGGACAACTCCCGGAGCGACAACCGATATAATAATAGTAGAGATAACCGCCTAACGCTCCGAGGATGATCCCCACAATGGCGCCAATACCAATATAATCCGTAAACTTTTTTTTCTTCTTTTCAGGTGCCTCAGCCGCCCCCTGTTCATGCGTTTCACTCATTGCTCTGCTTTTTTTATGGTTAGATGGATAATTTCTTCAGACTCCCTGGCCGCTTTACTCATCACATGTAATACAACACCACCGATGAACTGTGACAACAACCCCGCATTGATCATCGCAAGACCTGTTGTTCCATCCGCAAGTTCATAGACTGATATCCTGCATGGCATCAGGGATGAAAACTTCTTGTTGACGTCCTTCTCCAGCACCATTGCAGCGTAATCGGGGCGACAAATTTCGTAAACGGCTATCCGTTTGAAATCAAAACCGGCATTCACCAATCTGCTTTGAATGTCGTGCATGGAAAGCAACTTCCATCCCTTCTCAGCAATGGTATCCACGAGCACTTTCTCCGTATCCTGAAATGATGCTTTCGAAAAATAGGTGTTGATGGTGCGGTTCCGCATCATGAAAATCATCACTACCAGAATAATCAGCAAGAGGATGATGAGGATTGTCTGTATCATGGCCAATAAGATTTTTGATGTATAACAGTAGAATGCGTAAAATGTTAAAGGGTTAAGATCTGGTTTTCTATTTCAGATTGACCAGGGTGACGCCGTGACCACCATGCTCAATGTGTTCATCCTGAAAAGATCTCACCTCCTGTATCCCTGCCAGGAAATCCCTGATCAGTTGCCTCAGTATCCCGTCTCCTTTGCCGTGCAGAATACGCAAATCCTTTACATTAAGAAGAATGGCATCATCAACCAGGATCCTGACCCTGCTCAATGCTTCATCCCCCCGCAAACCCCGCACATCAATATCGGTTTTGAATTTTGCGCTTTTTTCATTGATTTCTTTGATCACAGAATGGTAAGCGGCCCTTCCGGATGCCGAAACGGCAGGGCGTTCAGCCCATTCGAGCTGAGCCATATCCACCTTCATGGTAACGCCTCCGAAAGCCACAACAACCTTGCTCCCTGACACCCTGATCACCTCACCCGGCTTCGTATGACCTTTCATACTCACAAAATCCCCTGCCTTAACCTGTGTCATGGGCTTAACCGGTTTCTGCTGTTTATCCTTAAGCTTCCTGTTCTTCTCAACCAGTTTGATGGCTTCAGGCGCTCCCGGCAGGGGCGGTGAAATGGCAGGCGGAGGGTTAAGCAGCTCTTCAACCGAACCCTTCAATCCATCCCTGATTTGTTTAACCTCCTCTTTTGATGCACCCGACTCCCGTATCTGCTTCACCGTCCGCTCAATGAGGCTGTTGGACCTGTCGATGATCAGTTTTGCTTCCTGCCTGGCCTCCTGCAGCAACTCTTTCTTTGATGATTCAAGCTTCTGGTAGAGCATCGTGTATTTTTCAATCATCTCTGCAAGGAAGGTATCTGCCACCCGCAATTCCTCCTCCTTCCTGGCCAGCACCTCCTTCTCCGTTTCAAGGTTTTGCATCTGAAAATCAAACTCGTAATGGGCTTCCCCAACCTTTTCACGGGCACGGTCCAGGAGTGCTCCGGACATCCCTGTCTTTGCCGCAATCTCGAATGCAAACGAGCTGCCTGGCTTCCCCGTCCTGAGTTTGTACAACGGTTGCATATTCCTTGTGTCGAAAAGCATGGCGCCATTCTGGATCCCCTGAACCCTGCCCGCCAAAAGCTTCAGGTTGGCATAATGGGTTGTCACCACACCGAAAGCGCCGGTCGGGGCTGCCATTTCCAGGGCTGCCTCTGCTATGGCCCCCCCTGTGTTGGGCTCGGTGCCACTTCCCATCTCGTCGATCAGGAAGAGGGTATCATTGTCCGCATTTTCGAGCAGAACCCTGATATTCATAAGATGTGACGAGTAGGTGCTCAGGTCATTCTCCAGCGACTGCTGATCACCGATATCAATAAATAATGAAGAAAATATCCCGGCTTTTGAATTGGGATGCACGGGGATCAGCAAACCGCACTGCCACATATACTGAAGCAGCCCCACCGTTTTCAGGCATACCGATTTTCCCCCGGCATTCGGGCCGGAGATCACCAGGATCCGGTGGTCGCCTTCGAGATGGATATCCAGTGGAACCACCTCCCTTCCCTGTTCACGAAGTGTCAGAAAAAGCAACGGATGGACAGCACGCATCCATTGGATCAGCGGGCGTTCTTCAAGTTCCGGCCTCACACCCCCGGTAATGATGGCAAGTTTGGCCCTGGCCCGGATGAAATCGAGCCTGCCGGCAAAATGGAATGCGTACTTCAGGTCGTTGAGGTGGGGGCGCAGCAGGTCCGCCAACTGGATAAGTATCCTGATGATTTCTCTCCGTTCTGCCAGCTCAAGTTCACGCAATTCGTTAAAAATCTCCAGCACTTCACCAGGCTCGATATAAAGTGTCTGCCCCGTTCCCGACTCATCGTGCACATAGCCGTGCAACTGCCGCTTTCTTGCAGCCGGTACAGGGATTACAAACCTGCCGTTCTTGACTGTGAATTCGGTCTCCTTTGGCACAATTCCATTGGCAACTGCTTCCTTGAGTATCTTTTTCAGTACCCTTTCACTGCGTAAGCGACCAGCATTGATCTCTTTTCTGATCCTTGCCAGCTCCGGGGAAGCCTTGTCGCGGATATTGCCCTGCTCATCGAGCAAACCACCCGTGGCCTCAACGGCTTCCGGGTCTACCAGTACACCATGGGTAAGCTTATCCAGGTAAGGATAGTCGTGATTTCCCCGGAAAAAGCTGATATATCTTGCAATTCCCGAAAGGGCTTCGTGAAGATCGGGCAGCTCTTCCGGCTCGAACCATGTTCCCGGAATTCTGATGCTCTCCAGAAGTGCAGTCATGTCCGGTATCACAGGATCAGGGTAGCCGTATACCTCCGTTAACACCCGGAAATACTCTTCAACTTCACCGGTCAGTGTGCGGATCGTTTCAGGCTGGTCTGTGAATCCAAACTGACTTGCCAGCGCAGATGAAATTTCATTGCGGCACTCGCGCAACACCATAGCACGGATGGTGTCAAAGCCAATTCTCGTTTCAAAGGATTCAGGATAGATCATACAGGGGTTTCAAATATCTCACCTCTATTTGAATGCAAAGGTACCAAATTGAAGGGAGTTATACAAGGCTGCCCAATGGGATATCAGTAAAAACAGAAACCCGTCAGGTACAGGTACACCGACGGGTTTCAGATCAATTTAAATCTCAGGGATAAAAAAACCTTATTTAAGCGGGTAAGTCTTGTAGAAATCCCTTGATTTGAGCAGGATATCTACATACTGGGCACGTTTGTAGGCAAACGGATCAGTCACTTTTTCTCTTGCCAGCATACCCTGGAACTGATTGATATATTCAAACCCTTTGGCATCCATCCACCGTTCAATCCCTTCGAGCATCACCCTGATATGGTCAGCGCCATTCTTCATGACAGCACTCACGACCTGCACCGAAGTGGCACCGGCGAGCAACATCTTCAGGACGTCATTGGCTTTGAAGATACCGGTGTTGGCACAGATATCCGCATTGATGTTGCCGTAGAGCAATCCGGCAAAACGCAGTGAGAGGCGATTGTCTGATTCAGGGGTAAGATTATAGGGGAATTGCAGTTTCAGGTTTTCGAGATCGATATCGGGCTGAAAAAACCTGTTGAACAGCACAAATGCATCCACATCCTCATCATCCATTTTGCTGATGACATGCAGCGGATTTGAATAGAACGGACTGAGCTTCACGGCCACAGGGATTTTCAATACCCTTTTCACGGCAGCAAGGGTTTCAAGCTGATGCTCCTCGATGAGCGCAGCATCCCGGTCAAACTCTTCAGGCATCGTATAAAAATTCAGTTCTATACCATCCACACCGGTTTCCTGGATGAGGCTGGCATACTCCACCCAGGTGTCCTTGTGCAGCGCATTGAGGCTGGCAAAAACAGGAATATCAACGCTATCCTTAAGTTTTTTGAGGTTCACCAGGTATTCTTTCGGGCCGGCATGCTCAACCGTAGGGAAAAGTCGCGTCATCTCGGCATTCATCTCATTGAAGGCTTCCAGGTCATTCTGGAGCTGGATACGCTCAAAGAGTACCTGCTCTTCAAATAACGATTTATAAACCAGTGCGGCAGCACCGGCTTCTTCAAGCTTTTTGGCAAACTTGTGGTCGGTGACCATGTTGCTTGCACCGATGATGATGGGGTTCTTAAGCTCTATCCCCATGTAGGTTGTGCGTAATTTTGCCATGACGGTCGTGTGTTTTTGTTTAATTTAAGGTTAAACAGAAAATGATGACGGATGTTCAAAGGTAGAACAAAAAATTTAAAAACGGTAATGACCGGGCATAAAGCATAACCGGAAAGGGCAATTTACATGATCAATTCCGGTGGCTTACAATCACTTTGGTAGTGTGGAGCAATTCTCCAAAGCAACCTGACACCCTGCACATGTAGGCACCCGGGGCAACCCGGCTTATGTCCAGAGGCTCTCCCGGCACCAGCCGGGCTTCCAGCACCTTCCGCCCCTGGAGATCGAAAAGGGTAGCCCTGAACCATCCGGAATAACCATCCATATTGATGTTGATCAGCCCGGATGCGGGATTGGGAAAGACACTGACATTGGATTCATGAACGCTGATTTTCGGTACAGACACAAATCCGTGGCAATACTCCGTGACATTGATGGCTTGAGGAGCTGACCAAACAAGTGCAGGATTGGCTACAGGTGTTGCAAGGGGCTGGGTTGAACATGAATGGTGAATCAGCGGAACAGGTATGGAATTCCAGCTGATGTCAAACTCCTGATCGCTGCAGAAACCCCTCGTATCACCGCAGGATTTCACCAGGATGGCACCATCCAACGCCGTTGTACCCGCCTGGTAAAAACAATCATCCTTTCCCGGGTAGAACCGGTTTGTCATATCATTCCAGACACTTCCACCATGCACATCATCAGATTTCACATGCCACACAGGAACACCAGTAGTATCAAATTTTATCATCACGATCTGGGATAAAGGGAATTCCCTGATCAAATGCCCTGCTGCATAAATAAAATCGCCCAAACGATATGCCCCCATCAGGCTGATTCCTTCCTGGGTATGGTAAGTCTTGCCCCAATCCACATAACCATTCAGATCGGTGGTAAACATGAACCCATTGCCCTTCACAAAAGCACTGCCTGCATCAGAAGTCACTATGGTTCCGCAAAAGAGAAACCTGTTGTAACTCATCTGGTTCATGGAAAAATACCAGATGCTATCAGAGAAAAAGGGTCTGTATAGCTTCAGGGAGATTGGTGTCAGGCTGGAATCAAGGAGCATCTGCCCAAGGTGCCTTTTCAATGGAGGGAGTGTGTCCCAGTGGTAGAAATGGGCTGCATACAGATATCGGTCAGGACGGGGTTTCATCAAAGAGGAGGCTACATGGGGAACTGATGTGGAAAGGGGAAAGTAGCGCTTCTCCCAAATAATATTGCCTGACTGGTCAATCCTGACAAAAGATCCGTTGTCACACACCTTGGAAACTGAAGCCACAAAACCTCCGTCAGATTCAGGAACGATTGCGTTGAACTGCTGAAATGGATAGGTGCGGGTCCAGAGAAGCGAATCGGTAGCGCTCCTCTTTTGCAATACTGCATAGTTCTGATTGGTGGTGTAATTCATGATCCCTGCTGAAAAAAGGATTGCAGAATCTTCAAGCAGTGTTAAGATTATTCCATAATGCATGAGCGAATCGGTGCCTGAAAAGGTGGTGAATTTTCTGCTAGTCAGTACATTTCCGTTAGGATCCGTAATCAGATAATACAATGTATCCTGTTGATAATAGATTATTCTCAATACACAATGCAGGTTGCCGGATGCATCAAGGGTCATGTCTTCGATGGAAGGTGAAGTACCAGACAGTGAATGGCTTCTGGAATATACTTTCTGGGCAAACCCTCCCTGAATGACTCCAAACATAAGCAAAGACAGGCAGATTGGATACTTCAGGGCCAGGAAAAATGAATGAACAGACATAAGTATGGATTTTATTGAATGACAACAACTCAACATCAATCAAAGAAAGTGACAGGGATCAGGATGTCATCAAAAATAGATCATATAGATCAGACACAGGCCATCCGATCAGTTTACGGTAAAAACCAGTGGCATTACCACTTTTTAAAATCGATCTAAATAACCAGCTTCCAGATCAGAATTCGGGGGATGATCAGGCGGGTATCCCGGAATTTCCGTAATTTCGTTGCGGTTTTTCAATGAAAATCTGAACGTTTTAATAATGAGATACTTAAAAAGAAAATAGACCATGACAAAGCAAAAGAAGTTTATGACATGTGACGGTAATTATGCTGCAAGCCATGTGGCTTACATGTTCAGCGAAAATGCCGCGATTTACCCCATTACACCATCATCCACGATGGCAGAATATATTGATGAATGGGCTGCCTTTGGGCGTAAGAATATTTTCGGGGAAACGGTCCAGGTGACCGAGATGCAGAGTGAAGGTGGTGCTGCAGGGGCAGTTCACGGTTCCCTCCAGGCAGGTTCACTCACCAGCACATTCACTGCCTCCCAGGGTTTGCTGCTGATGATCCCCAACATGTACAAGATCTCAGGGGAGCTGCTTCCGGGCGTGTTTCATGTATCTGCCAGGAGCCTTGCTGCCCAGGCACTCTCCATTTTTGGTGACCACAGCGACGTGATGAGCACCCGCCAGTCGGGGTTTGCCATGCTGGCAACAGGCAGTGTGCAGGAGATCATGGATATCGCAGGCATTGCCCACCTGGCCGCCATCAAATCACGTATTCCCTTCCTCCACTTCTTTGACGGGTTCCGCACTTCGCATGAGATTCAGAAAGTGGAGTACTTCGAAAACGAAGACCTTGCCCCGCTGATCGACAAGAAAGCCCTGAAAGCTTTCCGCGACAATGCCCTGAATCCCGAGCACCCGGTTACACGCGGAACAGCACAGAACCCCGATATCTATTTCCAGAGCCGCGAAGCCGCCAACAAGTTCTACGATGCAGTTCCCGATATCGTGAACGACTATATGCAGCAGATCAGCAAGATGTGTGGCAGGGAGTATCAACCATTCGTCTATTATGGTGCACCCGATGCCGAAAACATCATCATTGCCATGGGTTCCGTGACAGAAACCATCAAAGAGGTGATTGACCATCTCAATGCCAAAGGCGAAAAAACAGGTCTCGTTTCTGTCCACCTGTACAGGCCCTTTTCAGCAAAATATTTCCTCAATGTGGTTCCTGATTCCGTGAAACGCATTGCTGTGCTTGATCGCACCAAAGAACCGGGTGCCAACGGAGATCCCCTTTACCTGGATGTAAAAGACATCTTCTACGGACGGCCCAATGAACCGCTGATCGTTGGCGGACGATACGGTCTCAGTTCCAAGGACACCACCCCCTCCCAGATCATCGCTGTATTCGACAACCTGAAGATGGCAGAACCCAAAAACCAGTTCACCATCGGGATCGTAGATGATGTCACTTACAGGTCCCTCCCCCTTCTGCCGGAAGTGAGCGTGGTGCCCGA
>JAWOGX010000042.1:0-9818 GCA_046496455.1 Bacteroidales bacterium
TTCTTCCCGAGCGACGGCGTCGGCGTCGACCGTGCCCGCAAGATCTGCAAGGACTGCCCGGTGGTGAGCACCTGTCTGGAATTCGCGCTCACTGCAGCCGCCCCAGACTCCGTGGCCGAGATGCCATATGAGAGAATGTCGGAAATGCTTGGCACATCCGTGGGTGCTTTAAAGGCCTCTTATCACCTGGCGATGAAAAAAATCGAAAAAATAATGTTGGAAGACTAAACCTTGGGAAGGCTATGATATCTAATGGAGGAAAAATAGAGAAACCAGTATGAATAATGAATTCAAAGGGCAACGGACAGAGGATGAAGTTCCGGGCATCATAACTGAAGCCGGGAAGCGAAATCCGTATATCGTTCCGGAAGGCTACTTTGAAGCGTTGCCGGAGCGGGTCCTTTCGAGGATTGACAGTATGGAGGGCGCCAGGGGCAGGGGCCGGATGATCCACATTGCGTCAAGGCAATGGCGGGCCGTTGCCGCCTCGGTTGCGGTCATTCTTTTTGCAGGTTTCACCTACGCCCTGGTCAGTGAGGTGATCATTCCTGCTATACGACAGGGCAAAACACCCGATCAGGATACTACATCAGTGGTAACCAGGAATCAAATTCAGGAAGATATCAGCGAGGATCAGAATTCAACCGATGAAGATCAGTCTCTGAGCCCGGCACCCGACAATCAACCGGGTTATAGCTTCACGCAGGATGGGCTCTTATCTTCACAGGGAGGAAAAACAGGAACTTCTGCCTCTTCCGGCGTTTCGCAGCCTGACGGGCAAGTCCGGCAAACCGGTTCTTTGCTGCCCGGCAACACGGCTTCATCGGGAACATCAGGCAAACCAACCTCACCACCTTCACCCTTTGCAGGCCGGATTGCCGACACCACAGTGTGCAGGGGTGCGTTCCTGGTATTCCAGTCAGGATACCACCCGGCACTGGCTGAAATCCATTGGTCGCTGAACGGCAAGGCCCTGTCGGCCGGAAATGCTTCAGCAGCCTCTATCAACACCGCTAATCTGAGCAACGGAAACCATCAGCTCAGCCTGGTGGTATCCGAAAAGGATGGCCGGAATATACTCAAAGTCTCGAATGCTACCATCACCGTGGTTGCCCCCCCTGCAAGCCGTGGCACCACAAAATTGTGCAGCTACGATAAAGCATTGCTGAAAACGGGCCCGACAAACCCTTATTGGGTTTACCAATGGTCTACCGGTGCCATGACTCCCGAAATCACCGTCACCCAAACCGGTAAATTCTGGGTAACCATCAGGGTACCCGGCACCTGGTGCTCCATTACTGACACATTCGACGTAAAAGTGATGCCCAAGCCCTCCCTGAATCTCGGCTCCGACAAGACCATCTGTTCGGGTGACAAGATCAACCTCATTGTAAAAAACCCGGCAGATCAGTTTACGGTCAAATGGACCCCCGGCAACAGTGCAGGGAATGAATACCTCTTCGAAGGGAAACAACCGGGAACATACCGCATCAGGGCTGAAATCACCGGTTGCACCACTGTCAGTGATGAAATCATTCTTCGCGTCATAGACTGCAAGCTGAGCATCCCCAATGTTTTTACCCCCAATGGTGATGGCATCAATGACCTCCTCCTCATCAAAGGCCTTGAACAGTACTCAGGTTCCAGACTTGTCATCACAGACAGGAACGGGAAGGTGGTTTTTGAAAGCAATGATTACCGCAACGACTGGGATGGCAGCAATCAGCCCAACGGCACCTACTTCTACCTTTTGCTCCCCGGTGGTGCTGAAGACCTGGCCAGGCAGGGTTCACTGATGATCCTTCGCTAACAGGATGTTGTCAGGCTTGTATCCCCTTTTATTTCAGATGCTCTCCCGAAGGACATTTCATCCATCGCTGATCATCGGCAACCGGGGATTCATTCCGGATGATCCCCCTCCTGCTTAAGCTGCTTTTTTGTAATTTCACGCGCTGAAACCAAAGCCATTTCATGACAGAAACCATTTTAAGATATTTGGCTGCTCATTACATTGAACTGCTGGCCAGCCTGTTCGGGGTGATCTATGTTATCCTGGCCATCCGCGAGAACATCTGGTGCTGGATTGCCGGGATTGTCAATGTTTCGCTCTATATCTTCGTCTTCTGGCAAAGCCGGATCTACGGCATGATGGGGTTGCAAACCATTTACCTGCTGATGAGCATTTATGGCCTGATCCTTTGGGCAGGGTTCATCCGCAGGAAAAACAGCAAAGGCGAACTTCCGGTCACAAATATGCCCGGCAGGCTCAGATGGATGATCTTCGGAGCTACCCTCATTGCCGCCCTGCTGACCGGATACCTGTTGTCATTCACCGACAATCAGATCCCTTACATGGATGGACTGACAAGTGCTATGGGACTTGCAGCGACATGGATGACAGCACGAAAATACCTGGAAAACTGGCTTGTGTGGATCGTCAATGATGCGATCTGTGTTGCACTGTACGCCTATATGGGATTATGGCTCACCATGGTTTTGTATCTGATTTTTGCGATCATGGCTGTTGTGGGTTATTTTGCGTGGAAAAAATCCATGAAAACTGGCATGGCATGATCCGAATAGCCATCACCGGACCCGAATCAACAGGGAAATCCTCTCTTGCGGAAGCTCTTGCCCGGGAGTTAAACGGCCGGATTGTGCCGGAATATGCCCGTGCATACCTTGACGATCTGGGCCGGCCCTATGAGCTTCACGATGTACTCAGGATCGGCAGGCAACAATACGAAATGATCATGGAGGCCTGTGACTCGAGTGTTGAGGCTGTCATTGCCGATACGGAACTGCTCGTGATCAGCATCTGGCTCTCCCATAAATATGGTCATACGGAGCCCTGGATTGAAAACAGGCTGGCAAGGCAACCCTTTGACCTTTATCTGCTTTGCGATATCGACCTCCCCTGGGAAGAAGATCCGCAAAGGGAACACCCCCATATGAGACAATACTTCTTTGAACTGTATCATAAAAGGCTTACTGATCTGGATGTGCCATTCGGTGTAGTGCAGGGTGAAGGGGAAGATCGGATCAAAAATGCCCTTGCACTGATCAATGCGCTTTCGTCCTGTGGATGAAATCATTATTCACCCCGAATATCCGAAGAGTCCCTTAATGATGTATCTTTGAAGCTCCATTCAGAACACATTAATCTACCGAACTATGTACAGATTTACTTTGCTTGCAATCCTGCTGGCCGGCATGATGATCCGGATGAACGGACAAATCACGGTTACTGCAGCCGATATGCCCAACATCGGGGATACAATACGGTATAGCACAGCCACACTACTATCGGCATCGGGACTCAACTTCGCCCAAACCGGCACCAATCACAGCTGGGATTTCAGCAGCCTGACCCATGCATCCCAGGATGTGGACACATTTGTGGGAGTCATCAGCACGCCTATCTATTACTACCCTTCATTCATCACCAACGCTTCCATCGCAAGAAAAGGGGAATCCTTCAACATGGGGACCTTCAGCCTTACCAATGTCTATTACTTTTATAAAGAGACCAATACCTATTTCTCTCAGGTTGGATTTGCTGCACAGCTGAACGGTATCCCTTTGCCCACGTTATATTCTGCACCCGACTATCAGTACAGGTTTCCACTGGATTACGGCAACACTGATTCCTGCAATTTCGGGTACAACATCAGCATTCCGGCTTTGTTCAACTACAACAACCAGTCGAAGCGGGTAAACCAGGCAGATGGCTGGGGCACCATCACAACCCCTTTCGGAAGCTTTCAGGCACTGCGCGTTAAATCGGTGATTACCGCCCGGGACTCGATCTCGTCGGATTCCCTCCCCTTCCCAATCCCACCAACCACAACGGTTACCACCGAATACAAGTGGCTTGCCCATGGACATCGGATGCCCATCCTGACTGCCACGATCAGAGGCATCGGCCAGGTTAATGTCACCTACCTTGACCACTACCATCCTGCGACGGGGGTCAATGAGATTTCATCTCATCCCCGCCTGGTATCCGGGATATTCCCCAACCCGGCTCATACAACAGTCCGGGTTGAAATGATGCCGTTCAAAGAAATGGAGCCTGTATCCGTTGATATCCTGACCCTGACAGGCAGCAGGGTTTTTGCAACAACAATGCAGGGCTCTGGCACCATCGATGTTTCGAGCCTGCAGCGGGGAGTTTACCTGATCAGGGTAACAGACAACAGGAACTGGACGGAGCAGGTCAGGATGATCAAACTGTAAGATTACAACGATCTGATGGTAGCCAGCAGCAGAGAGGTCACTTTCGATACATTTTCGTGGAACACTTTCAGCACCTCCTCCCAGCTCACCGGTGCCTCATCGGTTTTCCAGCAATCGTAATCGGTACTCATCGCAATAGCCGCATAGGGTATCCCTGCCTCATTGGCGAGGATTGCTTCCGGTGCCGTAGTCATGTTGATGACATCGGCACCCATCAACCTGAACATCAGTGATTCTGCGCGGGAGCTGAACCGGGGACCCTCAATGGTGACGACGGTTCCTGTTGGATGATATGTCAACGCCATCTCATCGGCGCAATGAATCAGTTTTTCCCTGAGGCTCTGGTTAAAGGGATCTGCCATTGGCGTATGCTTAAGGTCACCACCGGAAAATGATTCAAAGAATGTTGAAATCCTGTGTTTGGTGAAATCGATAAACTGATCGGGAATCACAAGGTGTCCCCTGCCGATCTCCTCACGGAGGCTGCCACAGGCTGTCACCACCAGGATGGCTTCACAACCCAGTTCCCTGAAGGCATGAATATTTGCCCTGTTGTTGATCTGGGTAGGTGGTATGGTATGCTCCCGGCCATGTCGGCTCAGGATTGCGACCTCTTTCCCTTCAATTCTCCCGGTAAGAACCGGCGAGGAGGGTTCTCCCCAGGGCGTGGCTACGCTGATATCCCTGGCATCTTCAAACAGGTTAAGTTTCTCAAGCCCTGTACCGCCGATAATCCCGATCTTTTGCATATGCATTGTTTTTTGGTCGTGCAAATTAACGAAAATCTGCACATTTATTCTCAGCCTGTTTTATCACTACCTTTGCAAACCCGATCAGGATTATGATGACAGGGGCGGAAAATTCAGAACGCAATACATGAAATTCAAAATAGGTGACAAGGTAAAATTCCTCAACACAACGGGAGGTGGCGTAATCAGCAGGATTATTGACAAATCGCTGGTGCATGTGGAGATAGAAGATGGGTTTGAGATCCCCGTCATGGTTTCAGACCTTATCCAAACCGGAGAGGTATCCGATCCGGCCGCCAACATGTTCAGGAAAGGTACTGCCGCTGCAATCAGTCAGCAAAAGAGTGAAATTACCGGTGCAAGGGTTGACATTCAGACAACGTTTATTCCCGGGCGTTATGCAGGCAAAGAGATGGAAGATGGATTATACCTTGCTTACAGGCCAATGGACCAGCGAATCCTCACCTTCGGTGACTTCGAGGTATTGCTGATCAACACCACCGGGCATACACTTTCAGTGCACCTGTACCTCCCAGCGAAAGGCTCCTCACCCATTTTTCACCAGGTAGAACTGAGATCCCCGGAATCGAAAATTCTGGCTCAAATTCCCCGTGAGGCACTTGAGATCTGGATGCAGGGAAACATACAGTTCATGGTACATCCACAAGCTGAAAAACCATTACTCCTGCCGGTCCACGCTGGATTTCACTGGAAACCATCCCGCTTTTTCAAAGCAGATGCCTATGAAAACACCTCGCTTGACCCGCATAAAGTGATTTGCTTTCTCGTGAAGTCATTGAACCAGCTGCAGATCTCTTCTGCCAAACCACCAATCCAACCTGAACCGGTGAAGATACCATCACCTCAACCGGCAAAGCCAAAGAGCGAACCGCTCATCCGCAGGCATATCAAACCTGAAGGCTATGCAGAAGTTGATCTTCATATCCATGCGCTGACCGATGACCACTTGTCGTTGAATCCCATGGAAACCCTGAACTACCAGATGGGTTACTTTAACAAGGTATTCGACAGTGCTCTGCAGGAAAGGATTCCGAAACTTGTGGTGATCCATGGGGTCGGCAACGGCATTCTGAAAGCAGAAGTACTGAAAGCGGTTGCTGAAGTAGATTTTGCCCAGGTGTATGATGCACCCATCAGGAAGTATGGTGTGGGCGCAACCGTCATTGAATTCTTCCACTCAAAAAATCCTGATCAACAATAAAAGCCAAAATCAAAGACTTATGAAGAGATCTGTTTTACTCTTACTACTGCTGATAACCGGTTTGCTTGCCGGTGCACAAACCACCATTCCCAACAACGGTTTTGAGCAATGGACCGGCAACAAACCTACAGGATGGGATGCCAGCAATTTTCAGATCAGCATCTTTACCATCCAGACCGTATCCCGCGATACAGTGCTCCCGATGGAGGGAACCAGCAATCCGCTGATCCAGACCAAAACCTTCAACCTTGGGATAGCGCAACCCACCATTCCGGGCATCATTACCTTAGGACAGATTATCATTGATTACACCACATACACCGGCACTGTTGAGGGTGGTATCCCCTTCCAGGGAAGGCCCGGGAAGCTTTCAGGCTTCATCAATGCCCAACCTGCAGCCGGCGACAGTGCCATGATTGCCATCGGCTTTTCGAAATGGAACGGGGTGAAACGCGACACCATTGGCTTCGGACTCGCATGGTTTGCCAACCCCCACAATGAGTGGGTTGCCTTTGAAGTTCCAATCACTTTCACAGATTCACAGATTCCCGACTCCGTAAACCTGATCATCTCCAGTTCAGCCATCGGCAATGCGGTGGTTGTAGCCGGCAGCGACCTCCGTGTGGACAGTATTGTTTTCGATTACGGCACCGTGGTGGTTGAACAGGGATTTGATGAACCACTTTTCACGGTATGGGCAGATCAGCACAAAAAAATCCATTACACCCTGTCGGAACCTGCGAAAGGAAGAGCCGTTATCCACATCTATCAGCCGGGCGGGGCGTTGGTGCAATCATGGGAAATCAATCAGCAGGATGTTTCAGGGGTAATCAACATCGGCCATCTGACCAGCGGGGTATATCTCATCGGGTTGAGCCAGGATGGCAAACCATCCCGTGCAAAGCGAATTTTCGTCAGATAGCGCTTCTGCCACCATTTTTTTCTAACTTTACACAGGTTTGTTGCGATCTGTCGCTGCCGGGGCAACCCGGGGGAGGAAAGTCGGGACAACACAGAGCACCATGCTTCCTAACGGGAAGGTGCCCCGGAAACGGGGCAACAGCAAGTGCCACAGAAAATTACCGCCACGCTTCAGGCGTGGTAAGGGTGAAAACGTGAGGTAAGAGCTCACGCCATGCGGTGGCAACATCGCACGGGGGTAAACCTCATGGGTTGCAAGGCCATGTAAACCGGGATTGCCCGTGCCGGTTCGCCGGCAGGGCATAAGGGCTGCTCGTCCGACCCGGAGGGTAGGCCGCTGGAGGCACGGAGTGATCCGTGACCCAAGATAAATGACAGAGCCGTTGTTGCTTGCAACCACGGAACAGAATCCCGCTTACAACAACAAACCGCCGGGCTTGTCCCGGCTTTTTTGTTAATACCCCACTGTTGAAAAGTCTGAAAACCTCAACGGCTAAACCAATACAATCCTCACTAATTTTATCCGTTTGAGGTTAATGAGCAGCAAAGTACGTCAAAACGCTTCCCTGCTACCCGAAAATCACTATAAAAACAAACATACCCCCAATGATGAAACGGAGAATCATGGCAATACTGCTGACCCTCGTGGCCGGCCTCCCCATCGCTGTTCCACAGCAAACCCTGTTTTATGACGATCCTGCCTATACCTTCAGGCTCGCCGTGGAACTGTTTGAAAAAGAGAAATACACTGCGGCAAAAGATCTTTTCGTCAGGGTTATTGAGGATATCCCCGATCAACAATCCCTGCTGAGGGCAGATGCAGAGTATTACGCAGGCGTGGCGGCCGCAGAACTTAAGCACGCGGATGCCGACAACAGGCTCACAGCCTTCATCGCCAACTACCCTGGCCATACCAGGGTGCCTCTTGCCAACTATCACCTTGGGAAAATGTACTATGAAAGGAGATCGTACAAGCGGGCTGCAGAAGCCTTCGAACAGGTAAGGCCACAGGATCTGTCCCAGAGGCAGCGCGATGAATTTTACTTTGCCGCCGGATACAGCTGGTTTGAGACCGGCAATTACCCCAAAGCAAAAGCAGCTTTTAAAAACCTGAAGGACCGCGAAACCCGTTATCAGTCCTATGCCATCTACTACTACGCCCATGTCTGTTATCTGGATGGTGATTACGACGAAGCCCTCAGGCATTTCGACATGATTCGCAACCATCAGGATTTCAGGCCACTTGTCCCCTATTATGTTGCCCAGATCCTGTATCAGCAAAAAAGATACAAAGAGATGGCACCTATGGTGACCCCGCTCATCGACCAAAAAACCACCAAACGCCTCGGTACCATTGCCAGGCTGATTGGGGATGCCTTTTACAAAATGAACCAGTATGAAGAAGCCATGGGGTACATGGAAATCTACCTCAAAGAGTCACAGGGAGGAATAAACCGGATTGATGCCTATCAGATCGGCTATGTTTATTACAAGACAGGCGATTATCAGAATGCTGTCGAGATGTTCCAGAAAGCCACCGGCCCACTGGATTCTCTGGCGCAAAATGCTTTTTATCACCTGGCAGACTGTTATATTCAACTCAATGAGAAACGATTTGCCATGAATGCCTTCCTGGAGGCCTACAAAATCGGGCTCGACCCTGAGGTAACAGAGGATGCACTGTATAACTATGCCAAGCTTTCCTACGAACTGGCGCTGAATCCACATAACCAGGCAATCAAAGCCTTTGAGCAATTCCTGGGCGACTATCCGAACAGCCCCAAAGCGCCTGCTGCACAGATTTTACTGGTGAACATGTACGTTTCAACCCGCAACTACAAAAGCGCGCTCGCCTCCATCGAAAAAGTAAGAAGCCAGAATGACAACCTGAAGGCGGCTTATCAGAAGATCTCGTATTTCCGTGGCATTGAACTCTTTAACGATAACAACTACACTGAAGCACTGGAGACCTTTAATCAATCACTGGAGTTCAATTTCGACAAAAAAACGCGGGCACTGACTTATTACTGGATGGGGGAATCCTATTACCGGCTCGAAAACTGGGAGAGCGCAAGGGAGCATTACAACAAATTCCAGTTGTCACCCGGTGCATTTGATCTGCCAGAGTTCAATATGGCCAATTACAGTATCGGTTATACCTGGTTTAAACAAAAGGAGTTTGATGCAGCCCTCATTGCCTATCGGAAATTCCTGCTCAAACCCGGACAGGAGCGGCCCGAAATTTTGCAGGATGCCCATATGCGTGCCGCCGACTGCTATTTTATGAAGAAGGACTACAACAATGCCACAACCTATTACAAGCTTGCCGGGGAATTCAAAACCAGGAACAACGATTACGCCCTCTATCAGCAAGCGCTGGCGTATGGTGCCATGGGGAAATTTCAGGCCAAAGCTGATCTGCTGGAAGAGCTGGTAAGAACTTCTCCATCGTCAAATTATCGTGACGATGCCCTCTTTGAACTGGGTGCCGCCTACCTGATCCAGGACAACCAGCAGAAAGCCCTCACCAGCTTCAACCGCCTTCTGACTGAATATCCGAAAAGCAGCTTTGAGAAGGCAGCCTTGCTGAAAACCGGTCTTATCTACAATAATACAGGCAAGGAGGAGCTTGCCCTGAAGAATTTCGACAGGGTGGTGAAAGAGTACCGCGGAACACCCGAATCGAA
>JAWOGX010000094.1:0-5538 GCA_046496455.1 Bacteroidales bacterium
GCGGGCAAGTCAGCAGGTGTGCTGCGGAAAATTGCCGGCACGGCATTGCAGGCCGGCACCTCGAGCATGGTGGGCCGAAACTCCGGCATCATTAAAGCGGGGGGGCAATTCCTTCTCGGATTGTTTGCTTCAAAAACCAGGGAGAAATAAACCGGTATTCAGGTATTTAAAACAAACCGGCAAAACCGATAGTATGATCAAAGTAAAAAAAGAGGGTGTGTTGCTCTCAAAAACTGATTTGGAATTTGAGAATGAGGGGGTGCTGAATCCTGCTGCCATCCGTATTGGCGATGACGTGCATCTGTTTTACCGGGCGGTAAGCATAGGAAACCATTCCACCATTGGTTATTGCCGTTTGAACGGCCCCACCAGAGTGGTTGAGCGGATGGAGCACCCTGTCATTGTCCCTGAATCTGTTTTTGAGTCACATGGTGTTGAAGACCCCCGTATTGTGCAGATTGACGACACGTATTACCTCACCTATACAGCCTACGACGGACTGAATGCACGCGGAGCACTGGCGACATCCAGGGACCTGAAACACTTTACGAAGCACGGTATGATAGTTCCTCCAATGACATACGCAGAATTTGTATACCGTGCCGAGACCTCCGGGAAGGTTCATAAAAAGTATTATCAAAACCAGAAGTTCTACCACGAGAAGTCCGATCCGGAAAAGAAGCTTATGTTGTGGGACAAAAATGTCATTTTCTTTCCACGGAGAATCAAAGGACAACTGGTATTCCTGCATAGGATCAGGCCAGGGATACAGATTGTTTACGTTAATGAATTGGTGGATCTCACTCCTGAATTTTGGAAGGACTACTTCGAGGACTTTCAGGATCACATTCTGATTGATCCTAGCCTGGCACATGAGAAAAGTTATGTCGGAGGCGGATGCCCACCGATCGAAACAGAAAAAGGCTGGCTTCTGATCTATCACGGCGCCGAGGAAACAGACCACGGCATCGTGTATTCGGCTTGTGCTGCTGCATTGCTTGATCTGGAAAACCCGGCGAAGGTAATCGCACGGTTGCCTTATGCCCTTTTTTTCCCTGAATTTGCATGGGAACGCAGGGGTGAAGTCAATAATGTGGTATTCCCGACCGGAACCGCCCTTTTCGGTGACACCCTTTATGTGTATTATGGGGCGGCAGATTCGTGCATTGCTGTGGCAACTGTCAGCTTATCTGCCTTAGTGAATGAACTTTTATCTTATTCCATAGAAAATGAACAATAACATCCCGAACAATCCGCTTAAACATCTTTTCAATCATGAAAATGGTGGTAACGGATTTAAAACGACACCCCGCGTACTGGTAGTTTCGTCCTATCCTCCGAGAGAATGTGGCATAGCAACCTACACGCAGGATCTGGTTACGGCAATGACCAATAAATTCAGCGGCTCGCTGACAATACGCATCTGTGCACTGGAATCGGGGAGCCAAAATCATGGTTATCCCGATGAGGTCACCATGGTTCTGGATACCACAAGACCGGAAAGTTATGCTGAAACCGCCAGGCTCATCAATAGTGACGGAGGATTAAGCCTTGTGCTTATACAGCACGAGTTTGGGTTCTTCAGGGAGCAGGAAGATGCTTTCATCGGTTTTATTCAGGCCATTACTGCGCCAGTGGTTGTCGCATTTCATTCGGTGTTGCCCAATCCTGACGAACGTTTAAAATTGAAAGTCAGAACGATCACCGACCGATGTGATGCTGTGATTGTCATGACAGGTTATTCGTCGGAGATCCTTAAAAATCATTACGGAGTTTCTGCAGAAAAACTGACCGTGATTGCCCATGGCACCCATCTGGTCCCTGCTGTGGGCAAAGCTGTTTTAAAACTGAACTATGGGTTCAGCGGACGTAAGGTCTTGTCGACCTTTGGGTTGCTAAGTTCAGGGAAAGGGATTGAGACCACCCTGGATGCAATGCCGGCCATCGTAGAGCGATGCCCGGAGGCGCTATTTCTTCTCCTGGGAAAGACACATCCGGAAGTGGTGAAATCCGAAGGTGAGAAGTACCGCTTGCTTCTTGAGGAAAAAGTTGAACAGCTCGGGCTTCAGGATCATGTAGTCTTCATCAATGCCTACCTTTCACTGCCCATATTGCTCGACCACCTTCAATTAACAGATATTTATCTCTTCACTTCCAACGATCCAAACCAGGCGGTAAGCGGCACCTTTGTGTACGCGATGAGTTGCGCCTGTCCGATCATTTCCACCCCCATCCCTCACGCTGTGGAGGTGCTTTCAGAGGATACCGGAGTGATTATAGAATTTGGGAATTCGGCACAACTGGGCAGGGAAGTGATCCGGCTCCTGAAAGATGACTCTTTGCGCAGAAATATGTCTCTCAATACTTTGCAAAAGAACATCTTTACTGCCTGGGAGAATTCCGCAGTTGCCCACGCACGGCTTTTTGCCGGCCTGGCTCCGGAATCGGTTGCCCTGCAGTATGATATTCCTGAAATCAACCTGAAACATCTTCATCGTCTTACGGATCATTTCGGTATTATCCAGTTTGCGAAATTGAGTCATCCGGATCTGAATATGGGATATACCCTCGACGATAACGCCAGGGCCCTGGTGACCGTTTGCATGCATTATGCCCTGTTCAGGGATGATGGAATGATACCAGCCATTCGGAAATATTTGCGGTTTGTTGGTTTGTGTCAGCAATCCAATGGCAGCTTCCTGAATTATATCGACAGGTATTATAAATTCACAGAACAAAACCAGAAGGTGAACCTGGATGATGCCAACGGAAGGGCTGTATGGGCATTGGGGTATCTGATCTCTTTGAAGAGCCTTCTTCCTGACAGTATCATTGCGGAAGCGGAATCAATTCTTGATAAGTCATTGCAAAGGATTGGGAACGTGAGTTCTACCCGGGCCATGGCATTTTCGATCAAAGGTTTGTATTATAGTTTGGAAGCGGGTGAATCGGGGAGGAAAAGCCGTTTGATCGAAACCTTTGCCAACAGGATGGTTCAAATGTACCGGCACGAAATGAGTGACGAATGGAGTTGGTTTGAAGGGTATCTGACCTATGCCAACAGCATTCTCCCTGAGTCGATGCTGTATGCCTGGCTGGATACCGGTGATCCCATGTTTAGGGAAGTTGCTTTAGAATCGATGGATTTCCTTTTGTCAAAAATTTTCCGGAAGGAGTCCATTGAGGTGATTTCCAACAAGAGCTGGCTCACACGTGAACAGTTGTTGATCTCGGATCCACAGATCAGGCAGGCTTTTGGGGTCCAGAAGAAGGGTGGGCAACAACCTATTGATGTGGCCTATACCCTGATGACACTGGCTGAGTTTTACAAATGCACCAATGAGAACTCCTATCTGAAGAAAATGGGAATCGCTTTCTCATGGTTCCTGGGGAACAATCATCTGGGCCAAACCATTTACAATCCCTCTTCGGGTGGTTGTTACGACGGTTTGGAAGAGAACCAGGTGAACCTGAACCAGGGGGCTGAGTCCACCGTGAGTTATCTGATGGCCCGGTTGACCCTGGAAATGCAGACAAGATTGAATGCCAGGACGGTTATGCTTGTTGATAGCCACCATCGGTCAACCTTGCGGCACGAGAAAATCTATGAAAAAATATCTTCAACCTCTACAATGAATTAATTTAAACACAACTTAAACTTACGGAAATTATGGGTAATTTACTTTATGTCGTCGCTGTCATTCTTGTTATTGCATGGGCAATAGGGTTTTTGGGATTCAATGCTGGTGGTCTGATCCACATACTTCTGGTCATTGCGCTGATTGCAATATTGATCCGCATTATCCAGGGAAAAAAAGTGGTTTAGCAGCAACCGGAAAAGATTAATCAAATAATCAAGCAACATGTCACACGAAAAGGACGGGAAAGAGAAGTCGAGCAAGAAAACCCCGTTGAAAAGCCTGAAAGAGAAGAGGGCTGCAAAAACAGCCAAACGGGAGTCGAAAAGCAGCACGCAAATTCAGTTTTTGCTGCCTGAAAAGACTACCTATTCTCATAAGTAGGTTGTTTTCAAATAGATGAGGGAGCAAGTTGCGGGAGTTTATGATGGTCTCAGATCGGAAAAGGAAAGTCCTTTTCCGGTTTTAAGAAACGACTATGCGCTGTGAAAAAAAAACTGACTATACCATTGCCAAAGCTGCCCGATGTGCGGAAGCATGCGGTTAAGTTAACCGAGAAAACCATTGAGAAGACAATTAAAGCCAGGAATATTTTCGCTGATCTGGCAGATTTTTTTCTGTTTATGGCGCGCACAACCCGTGAAGCTTTCTCCCGTGAATTTGAGTTCAGGGAGTTTTTGCGGCAGTGCTACCAGATAGGGAATAAGTCGCTGCCGCTGATTTCAGTTACAGGCATCATTATCGGGCTGGTATTAACGATTCAGTCGCGACCCGTTCTGGTTGAATTTGGCGCCGTGTCGGTTCTTCCCGGAATGGTTGCCCTGTCCATCATCAGGGAGATGGGGCCGGTGATCACTGCATTGATCTGTGCCGGAAAAATCGGGTCGGGGATGGGCGCAGAACTGGGTTCTATGCGCGTGTCGGAGCAGATTGATGCATTGGAGGTCTCCTCCGTGAATCCGATACGGTATCTGGTTGTTCCGAGGGTACTGGCTGCAACTTTAATGATCCCCTTACTCACGCTCTATGCCGATGGACTGGGCATTCTTGGCAGTTGGGCAGGTGCCAACATAAAAGGGGATGTCACATTCGTCCTGTTCATCTCCCAGGCATTTGGGGTTGTTGGTTTTATGGATTTTTTGCCAGCGGTGATCAAAGCCTTCTTTTTTGGCGCAGCCATCGGTTTTATCGGATGCTACAAAGGTTATACTGCCGGCCGGGGAACAGAAAGCGTCGGCAAGGCGGCCAATTCGGCTGTAGTGCTTGCATCACTGATGGTGATCGTCATAGATCTGATCGCAGTACAAATCACCGATATGCTCTGATAAGCGTCTTAAAATTTTTATGTAGTGGCAGCAAAAGCAACAAATAAGAAAGAAACAAGGGAAGTGGTCATCGACATTGCCAGTCTCAAAAAGGATTTTGGCAATGTAGAGGTGTTAAAGGACGTTTCGTTCTCCCTTTTCAGAGAGGAGAACCTGGTGGTGCTTGGCAAGTCCGGAAGCGGAAAATCAGTGCTGATCAAGTGTATTGTACGCCTGCTTGAGAAGGACGAAGGCACCATCAGTGTCTTGGGAGAGAACGTGTATGAACTGAACCGGAGTGATTTGGCGGAACTCAGGAAGAAAATCGGGTTCCTGTTTCAGAGCGGTGCCCTGTATGATTCGATGACCATCGGACAAAACCTGGAATTCCAGATCAGCAGGACAAAAAAAAACTTAACAAAAGCCCAGATTGAGGAAAAAGTCGCTTTGGTGCTGGAGCAGGTAGGATTGGCCGATACGGTGAATCAGATGCCTTCAGGGCCAGCGCCACGGGAGAGGGAAGCGGCCAGAGGTTTTCTGTTTGATGACGGCCTCGTTATTCGACACAGTCCCCTTGTGCGCCGGGCGAGTGAAAG
>JAWOGX010000270.1:0-4169 GCA_046496455.1 Bacteroidales bacterium
GTTGTTTAGTTGTTTAGGATGTTTAGTTAGGAAACTACTCCCCCTCACCTTTCAGGGGAGGGGTCCGCCGCGGCGAGGCGGACTAATTACTAATTACTAATTACTAATTACAATGCTCCCGGTGTTTTCCCAAAAACCTGTGGTTAAGCAAAACAGGACTATCTTTGTGAACGCAGAACCAACCCGAACCACTATGATGTCGCGCCGCACCATAAATTTCGTAGCAATCCTGTTCACCATATCGCTGGCAGGCTTTCTGGCCACGCAATTTTTCTGGATCCGGGGGGCGTTCAGGGCGACGGATGAGACATTCAGGCATATGAATGTTAACGCTTTACGGAGCGCTATGCAGCAGACCGGAAAGATCATCAACTATTACCATCTGGAACTTATCGGAGAACGGATCGATACTGACCCGGGCATCACACTGGATTCAGTGATTTCGCCCTGTGGCTTTGACGGGCTGATCCAGCATGAATTCAGCCATTTTATCCTGCACAGGGAATACGAATACGGCATTATTGACCATCTGACAGGCAAGCTCCTGTTCTCATCCGCATCTGGCGACCGCACAAACCTGATCCTGCAGAGTAAGTACACACGTAACCTAAAAAGCGCACTCGACACTGAAAGGTATTCGTATGTGGTTTGGTTTCCGCACGATAAGATGATCATGCTCAGGAAACAGACCAACTGGCTGCTGCTGGTTTCTTTGCTGCTATTCCTGGGGATAGCAGCCGGATACACCCTGACCGTATCCAGGCTGGTGTCCCAGAAGCGGCTTGCCATCGTGCAGCGCGATTTCATCAACAACACTACCCATGAATTCAAGACGCCACTGGCGACCATCTCCATTGCTGCGGAAATGATCCTGACACACCGGAAGAATATGCCTGAAAGCCAGGTGGAGAAATATGCGGCGATCATTTACGAGGAGAATAAACGGATCCAGCACCAGGTGGACCAGATCCTGCAACTCTCCTTGCTGGAGAATGACGACTACCATTTCCATATGAAGCCTGTCAATATCGGGCGGTTGCTGGAGCGGTGCGTTGAGACCGGGAGAATGATGCTTCGGGATTCGGGCGGGGAAATCTCTTTCACCGGGAAATGCACCAGGGCAGTGATGGCTGATCAGATCCATATGACGAATGTGATCAACAACCTGATTGAAAATGGGATTAAATATTCAAAGGGGTTACCGGTACTGAAGGTGGATGCTGAACAATCGGACAGTGGTGTGACGATGATTTTCCGTGATGAGGGGATCGGCATTGCCCAGGATCAGTTATCGCGCATTTTCGACCGGATGTACAGGGTGCCATCCGGTGACCTTTACCACACCCCCGGTACCGGTATCGGGTTGTATTATGTCAAAAAAGTGATTGAGGCCCACCACGGCAGAATAACGGTTGAAAGTACGCTTGGGCAGGGGAGCTGTTTCAGGGTGTTCATCCCATTTCAGCAACCTGTCTAAACTATTTCCTATCTTGATTGTTAATGCAGAAAAGGGAAATCATATGAAACCAGGTGAGCGGGGAATAATTATGCTTGTTGAGGATGACCCCAACCTCAGCACTTTGCTCAGGGATTTTCTTGAGATTATTGGATATAAGGTCATATTGTGCAATGACGGTCAGCAGGCCATTGAGCAATTCAGCCCTGAGATTGATTTGTGTGTATTGGATGTGATGATGCCGGTAAAAGATGGGTTTACCCTGGCCAGAGAGATCAAAGCGAAGAGCCCGGATACACCGCTGATCTTTCTGACTGCCAAAACGTTACAGGAGGATAGGATCAAAGGGTTCAGGACCGGGTGCGACGATTATATTACCAAACCCTTCAGCACGGAGGAGCTCCACCTCCGCATCTCGGCAATTCTGCGCAGATGCAAAAAACAGGAGGATTTGATCCCCTCATCCGATTCGGTCATCAGAATCGGGAAATATATTTTCGATGCCGGGAACCTTACGCTCACCATTAATGACGAACCCGTTACCCTGACCCGCAAGGAAGCAGACCTTCTGCTGTTGCTGTGTCAGCATAAAAATCAGCTTCTGACCCGTGAATTTACCCTCAAGAAAATTTGGGGGAGTGATGATTATTTCATTGGGCGAAGCATGGATGTGTTTATCACAAAATTGCGCAAGCACCTGAAGCAGGATCCGGAGATTTCGATTACCAATGTGCATGGGGTGGGGTTCAGGCTCGAGGTGCCGCAGGTCTGACAGAATTTTATTCCTGACAGGATTACAGGAGGACAGGATTTAAAGCGGTGAGGGCATCTGAGACCGTTGAGATGTTGACAAAGATCAGGTTCAGTTTGCCGTTTTTCTCTTTGAGGATACACCGTTTGGGGTGGTTTTTCACATAATCCAGAATTTTTCCGAAGCTATCGCTCTCATAGAAAGGATGTTGCGGGTTTTCAGGGAAATATCCCGAAAGCCTGTCATTTTTCAGGATGATTTTTTCGAAGCCGATTTTTGCGGCTGTCCAGCGGAGGCGGATGGTCTGGATGAGGTCTTCGGCAGGATCCGGGAGGGGTCCGAAACGGTCTGTCAGTTTTTCCCGGAAAGCTGAGAGCGCACCCTCCTCTTCCATTTCATCGAGTTCCCGGTAAAGCAGCAGCCTTTCCGCGGTAGATTCAATGTAATCCGCGGGGAGGAGTATTTCGAGATCGGTTTCGATCTGGCACTCGGAGCGGGGCTTCCAGGCCTTGTCCGGGGTATGGGCAACCATTTCCGGGAATTCTGAGATCCGCAATTCATCCATGGCTTCACGCAGGATTTTCTGGTACATCTCGTAACCGATATCGGAGATGAAACCACTCTGTTCGGCGCCCAGGATGTTGCCGGCGCCCCGAATGTCGAGATCGCGCATGGCGATGTTGAATCCGCTGCCGAGATCGGAGAACTCCTCGATCGCTTTGAGACGCTTCCGGGCTTCCGGGGTGATCACGGAGAGAGGAGGGGTGATCAGGTAGCAATAGGCCTTTTTGTTCGACCTCCCCACGCGCCCGCGGAGCTGGTGCAGGTCGCTGAGTCCGTACATATGGGCATCGCTGATGATGATGGTGTTGGCGTTGGGAATATCAAGGCCCGATTCGATGATGCTGGTGGAGACAAGCACATCAAAATTACCCTCGATAAAACCGAGCATCACTTTCTCCAGCTTATCCCCTTCCATCTGTCCATGCCCCACACCCACGCTGACTCCGGGAATGATCCTGGCCACCATGTCAGCCACGACATTGATGTTCTGAATCCGGTTGTGGAGAAAGAACACCTGCCCTCCCCTGTTGAGTTCTTGCTGAATGGCATCGTGGATAAGCTCTTCGCTGAAACCCCTCAGCTCGGTATGGACCGGGAAGCGGTTTGCGGGTGGGGTATTGATCACCGACAGGTCCCTGGCGCCCATCAGGGAGAATTGCAGCGTGCGGGGAATCGGCGTGGCAGTCAGCGTCAGGGTATCTACATTCACCCGGAACTGCTTCAGCTTCTCTTTCACGGCGACGCCGAACTTCTGTTCTTCATCCACGATAAGAAGGCCAAGATCGTTGAATTTCACATCTTTACCTACAAGGCGATGCGTTCCGATGATGATGTCAATTTTCCCCGCCTCAAGTTTCCCGAGCATCTCTTTCTGATCCGCGGAGCTTCTGAACCTGTTGATGTAATCAATATTTACAGGGAACTCCCTGAGCCGTTCACGGAAGGTATGGTAATGCTGCAAAGCGAGGATGGTTGTCGGCACCAGGACAGCTACCTGCTTGCTGTCCGACACAGCCTTGAATGCTGCCCTGATGGCCACTTCTGTCTTCCCGAACCCGACATCGCCGCAGATTAACCGATCCATGGGCCACTCCTTTTCCATATCTGCCTTCAGATCGGCAGTGGCTTTGACCTGGTCGGGGGTATCCTCGTAAATGAAGGATGCCTCCAGTTCATGCTGCAGGTAAGTATCGGGGGAAAAAGCAAAGCCTTTCGAAGCAAGGCGCTTTGCGTAGAGGCGTATCAGGTCACGGGCAATGTCCTTGACCCTGGATTTGGCCTTTTCCTTCAATCGTTTCCAGGCACCGGAACCAAGCCTGTCGAGTGTTGGAGGGATCCCCTCTTTGCCGGTGTAACGGGCGATCCTGTGCAATGAGTGGATACTGACGTAGACAATGT
>JAWOGX010000056.1:0-6486 GCA_046496455.1 Bacteroidales bacterium
TAGGTTGGAGATATTTATCAATTCATTGCTGAGATACCTCATTGCATGAACAGTATCAAAATTGTTAAATGACCTTACCAGTTTAAAAGTATTGTAATACCAGCAGGTATCCCAGCCCACCGGTGGAGCGAACTGGCATAGTTTCCAGGTGGTATCCTGTCCAATCCTGTACGCTACGAAAGCGTTGTTTAAAGGGGTGACCGTTTGCCATGTATAAGATCCGGAATGAACACTATAAAAACCACTCCAACTTGCAAGTGTTACATCGGCAATGCTATCGGCATCAATATCCAAAGTGACCGATGTGGGATATGACAGAGGATCCTGATAGTAATGGCCAAGAGTATCCATAAACAGAATCTCATGCTGATCCTCCTCACTCCCCTTTGGCTCTTTGTAGCAACTTATCTGGCAAAGTAGTAACAATACGATGCTTGTCAGAAAAAATATTTTCATGATATGGCATGAATTGGGTTTTGCTGCGAAATATCTGTTCAATGCGGTACATGTATTTTCTTGAAAAAATCATTCCAACTGAAATGTGACTCGAATGTTTACAGTCAAATGTAGGGGATTTTTGCATAGGTTGGCTGTCGTGCATGAATAATATGCCGTATCATTTATCCATGACGATGATTTTCCGGTGCAACTGCCTCGTGTGGTTCCTCAGTATCACTTCATAGACTCCGGGGGCCATTTGGGATAGGTCCAGCTGATGAATGCCACCGGCACGAAGGGTTCCGGATGCATGCAACTGTCCGCTGGTGTTGTAAATCCTCCATTCAACCTGATCAGCGCTCCCTTCAGGGAGTTTAAAAAAGAGTTCGTTTCCGGCCGGATTCGGGTAAATCTCCGCATCCAGTTCCGGGTGCTCCTCTATTCCGTCAATGAGCTGAAAGTTTGCCACCAGGGTGCGGTCCAGGATGCTCATTTTGAACTTGTACACCGAATCAGGGGAGACCACCACGGAACCCTCTGTCCAGTTCACAAACTCATAACCCGGGTTTGGTGTGGCAGTTACGGTCACGGAATCCCCCTGGTAAAAACCACCCCCGCCGGTTACGCTCCCTCCGGCAGCAGTGTTGGCAGAGACCATCACATAGTATAACAGGTCGAGTTTCCAGAGTTCCCTGCCCAGCATGTTGTATTCGGCTGCGTAAAACATTGTCTCTCCGTTTTTCACAGTCATCCAGTCAGGCGTTGATGATGTTGTCGTCATGATAAGTGGAACCACCGCCGCCCGACCGGTGACTGAGGTTCCCGAAGTCACCGCACTCAACCTGTGCTTTCAGAGGGTGCATGTACGCTCCCGGCAATGAAAACCTCCGGCTTCGGCATCCCATATAAGGCATCCCGTAGAAAGGCACTGAATGATTTCAGATCAGGATATTGTTTCTGTTCATCAACGGAAATAATGCGCCCTATCGCGATCCGGGGACTTTGTCCCCGTTTGTTAAACAGTTCACCGGGTAACCTCAGACTTCTCAATTTCCAATGGATCAATCCAAGGCCATAGAAAAGCGGGGAATTTCCATCGAAAAACCGAACCGGTACCACCGGCACCCTGGCATCTTTGACCAACCTTATGATTCCGCTTTGCCAACACCTGTCCTTTATCCGCATATTCCTCAACCTGAAGTCGGAAACCGCACCTGAGGGGAAAATCCCTGCAGGATGACCACGCTCCAGGTGCTGCAAGGTTTCCCGGATACCGCGAAGGTTGTACGATGCCTCTGGCTTCTGTGTTGTTGCAGGTGCAACCGTGATAAATTGATCTTTTAACGGCTGAACGATTGAAAGAAAACTGTTGACCATAAATTTGTAATCCTGACGAAAGCTTCCGATCAGATCGATCAGCATGATTCCGTCCAAACCCCCATAAGGGTGATTCGCAATGGTGATGAATGCCCCTTCCCTGAGATGGTTCAGCCGCTCAGCATCCCCAACCCGGTAGACAATACCCAGCTCTTCAAGTATATGTGCTGTGAAATCGGTGCCTTTGTACCCCGACGATGTCTGGTACAACTTGTTTATTTTACCGATGGCAAGCCACCGCATCATCCTTTCCGTAGTTCCGGCTCCGGTAAATACTGATGGGAATCCCTTTAAAAGGGTTATTGCAGTCTCCCTGTCAATCAATGGCTTGTCCATTTTATCGATTCTTAATATACTGCATGCCCTCAATGCACCTTTTGTCCTTTTATGATTTTCTGCGGATGACTTTTCCTGAAAACCCAGAAATTCTGCAGCACGAAATTCACTCCGAGGGAAACGAAGAGGTCTGTGATCAGGCGGCTGATGATATAACTGAACCTGAGCAATTCAGTCAGGAGAAAAGTCCCCGATGCTTTCAGGATGATACTGTTGACGACAACAACAGTGAATTTAAGGAATTGATTCAGGCCGGAATATTTATACGGAACTTCTTTGGAATGGAATGCCCATCTTCTGTTCAGCAGGAAATTGACCACCGCCCCTGTCACTCCTCCTGCAATGACAGAAATCACATAGTGGACATGAAAGAGTTCGGTACACAGAATCATCACGAGATAATCCGTCGCTCCGCCAATGCCGGCAGATAACTGGGCTTTGGCAAAAATCATCAGCCGGTGAAAGATGTTACTCATTCACTTTTTTTTTCTCGGCAATATCCCTGTCATCTGCGAGCCTGAGCACTTTGCGGGTTTCATGGATGTTAACCCCCAGCAGAATTATGCATGCAACTGCTGCTGAGTAAAGAACAGAGCCGGCCAGAATCGTTTCAGCAATCAGGATCAGGCAGAGAATCACTTTAACCTCAGTGGGGCCGACGATACCGGAATCTATCGAGTATCTGTCGGTCACCTTGTAACGGAGCAAAGCTGTGATCATTGACCAGCCGTACATGACCACAAAACTGAACCCCAGCCATTTGCCAAGCCCCCATGTGTAGATGATGAATCCGGCCCCAATGACGATTACGGTGATCCAGTCAACGGTGATGTCAAGGGAAAAGCCATACCATTTGCGTGGTGTGTTCCGGTAGTAGGCGACCCTTCCGTCGAGGGAATCGCCGATCCAGTTGATCATCAATCCCAGTAATCCGAACAGGAGGTAATTTCTTGTGTAGCAATGTGCCAGCACGAAGCCGGCAGCCACAATGAAGCTGCCTGACAGACCAAGATAAGTCAGCATGTCGGGACTAATCCATGAGGGAACAAGTCTGACCAGAAATGCCAGGGCCTTTTGTTCCGGAACTTTCAGAAGATTGGTCCTGTGCCGCCCTTTGGAAATGGCAGAGAGGGTTTCCAAAGTCTCCCTTGAGAGCTTGCGCTTCATCGCTGCATGTTTTTTATCGGGAAATGACTGTGCAAGATAGTGAAAAATATGGTAATATTGTTATAAATTCTTTACCAAATCAAGGGTGCCATGGCGATCTGCATCGAAGAGGTTACAACCCGGCGTCAGCTCAGAACCTTTATTAAACTTCCGGCAAAGATTCATGCGGGTCATAAAAACTGGGTTCCCCCTATCTACCTTGATGACCGAAGCTATTTCAACCGGAAAAAGAACAGGCTTTTCAGCCACTGCGACACGATCCTGGCCCTGGCGCTGAAGGATGGCAGGCCTGCAGGCAGGATCATGGGGATTATTAATCACAGGTACAATCAGGCCAGTGGCGAGCAGGACGCCAGGTTTTGCTTTATGGAGACCTGGGAAGATCCGGAGGTGTTCAATGCGCTGATCTCTTTTGTTGAGGATTGGGCAAGGGAAAGAAACTGCGCCAACATTGTCGGGCCGCTCGGTTTCAACGATAAAGACCCGCAGGGGTTTTTGGTGGAGGGATTTGATGAGCCTGTCGTCCTTTCCACCAACTGCAATTTTGCATATATGCCTGCACTGCTTCAGGCAGAGGGCTATTTGAAAAAAGTGGATTGCGTTGTTTATACGGTACCGGTTCCGGCGGAGATTCCTGAACTGTACCGGAAAGTGTATACCAGGATCATGGCAGGTAACAGGTTCAGAATCATTGAGTTTAAAAACCGAAAGCAGGTAAAACCGATGGTACGGCCGATCCTTACCCTCCTGAACGAAACTTTCAGGGACATTTATGCTTTTGATCCCTTTGAAGGTTGGGAGATGGATGATTTTGCAAACAGATATCTTTCTTTGCTGGATCCGCAGTATATCAAGGTGATCACAGATATGGAAGGGAGTGTGCTGGCATTTCTCATCGCCATGCCCGATATCAGCGAAGGACTCAGGGCATGCAGGGGCTACCTGGTCCCGTTCGGAATTTTCCAGGTCATTCGTGCCAGAAAAAAATCCAGGCAACTGAACCTCTTTCTGGGAGGCATAAAGGAGGAATTTCGCGGGCAGGGGCTTGATGTGCTGATGGGGGTGAAAATCCTTGAAACGGCACAGAAAGCGGGGATGGTGCATATGGACAGCCATTTGGAGCTTGAAACCAATTACCTGGTGCGCAGGGAGATGGAGCGCATGGGAGGGGTGGTGTACAAACGGTTCAGGATATTTACAAAGGCTCTTGGTTGAGAACATTGTTCTCCATTTCTTGTTAATGTTTAAAGACGGTGAACAAAAACACCGACCTTTGCATAAACAAAACTGATTTAGCCATGTCACTGCAAATACGAAAGAACATTCTCATCCCGGGGCTTTTAAGTCTTTTATCAATCTCAGCCCTCCATAGCCAGACCACGATTACTTTGACATTTACTGCCAATGCCGGAGGCATCCATCAGCCCCTTGACAGTATTTATGTGAAAAACCTGACCCAGGATAGTGATACCATGTTGTACGGGAATGATACCGTGCTGGTGCTGGATCACGGTATCGGTATTCAGGAATGGGGCGTGGAAGAACCTGAACTGATATCGGACGCTTACCCCAATCCTTTCATCGAATCAACCACATTTCATGTTTCGGTATCAAAGAAAGATATGGTAACCATCAGGATTTTTGATCCGGCCGGAAGGGAGGTCACAAAGTATCAGGAAAACCTGGCTCCCGGAAGCCATTCATTCAGGTTTGTTCCCGGAAGTGGGACAAGCCATTTCCTTGTGGCTGAAACCTCACAGCAAAAGCAATCGATCAAACTGGTCAACACCGGCAAGGGAGAAGGTAATGCCCGGATTGAAGCCATTGGTTATCAAAGTCTGCCTTCGGGCTTAAAACTCGCCATTGCCGGATTTCCATGGGCCCCCGGTGACGACCTGGTTTTGGTCGGGATAGGGGAGGCCGGTGCAGGCATGGTTGGGTTTGATGCTGCTGAAGACAATCCTTCGCAGTCGAAGACATACACATTTGGTTTGTTGCATGGTGTTCCCTGTCTGGAGTACCCATTGGTGACAGATGCTGATGGCAACCATTACAGGGGCATCAGAATAGGTACACAATGCTGGATGCAGGAGAACCTGAAAACTACCCGTTTTGACAATGGTGCATCAATAGCAAAGGTGACGGATGGTACCGCATGGATTGGACTCACTACACCTGCTTATTGCTGGTATCTGAACGATTCGGCAAGTTATGCAGCAGTGTATGGCCCGCTGTATAACTGGTATGCTGCTGGAGCAGTCAACCTTTGCCCGTCGGGTTGGCATGTGCCCACAGATGCAGAATGGACAGTCCTGATCGATCATCTGGGAGGGTCAAACATTGCCGGAAACAAACTGAAGGAATCTGGTCTGCTTCATTGGAACAGCCCCAATACCGGGGCAACCAATGAATCTGCTTTCACGGCCCGGCCCGGAGGCTTCCGGGAAGGTACCGACGGTAACTACTACCTGATGGGCAACAACGGGCGCTATTGGTCTTCCACCGCATCCTCCATTGCAAACGGCTGGCTTAGGGAACTGAACAACAGCAATGGGATCGTTTACCGGAACAATTACACCAAGAAGAACGGTTATTCGGTACGCTGCATAAAGGACTAAGTGCGCACCCTAAGTATGGCGTGCCTTTCCGGATCATGGCACAGCTTTTGTTTTGACGGTAGACATTATCAATCTTTTTAACATATACCGTCATGAAAAAGCTCATTTTAACCCCGGTTCTCGCGCTCCTCTTCGCACTTGGCAGCGCTCAGACGGCACAGAATTACCCGGAAGAATACCTTGGCCTGCCAGGGGATAACCTTAATTTATATGCTGTCATGGATCTCTTCAGAGAGGCTGAAACCCTTGAAGCCTTTGAAAGGAGTCTGAACGATCCCGACAAGGTGATCAACAATCTGGACCTCAACAACGACAAGTATGTTGACTACCTTTTTGTTCACGATTATGTAGATGGAAATGTCCACGCCATCGTACTGAGGGTAGCCCTTAACAACAAAGAATATCAGGATGTGGCAGTGTTTACGGTAGAGAAGTTCTCCGATGGAACTGCATGATCGGCTTCACCCGCACGAAGAACGCGATCTTCGTGCGCCAGCGCGACATGGCGGGCCTGCCGGCCGACGTGCAGGCGGCGATCACCGCCGCGGCC
>JAWOGX010000198.1:0-3291 GCA_046496455.1 Bacteroidales bacterium
CGTGTGGAAAGAGAAGGAGGCTGCTCCCTGTGCACCATTGTACTTAACGAGTTCCCAGGCGTTGTTCTGGGTCCAGCGCTTCATACGCAATGTTACCAAAAAAGGATCCTAATATGCAACTGATAGATGGAAATGTGCGGTTTGCCGTTGTGGGCTGCGGTCATATCGGAAAGCGTCACGCGGAGATGATCCTCCGCAATGAGGAAGCGAGCCTGGAGGCGTTGTGTGATATAAAACCCCGCGAAGACTTGGGCCTGGAAGGCTACGAAGCGCCGTTTTTCAGTTCCATGGAAGAGATGATGGAGCAGGTCGGCGACAGGTTCGATGTGGTGTGCATCTGCACCCCCAACGGCGTTCACACCAGCCAGTCGCTGCTTGCCCTGGAAGCGGGCAAGCATGTGGTATGCGAAAAGCCGATGGCCCTCTCGAAAGGGGATGCCGAGAAGGTGATCTTCAAATCGCTGCAGGTCTCCCGGAATGTGTTCACCGTGATGCAAAACAGGTACAGTCCGCCGTCGCAGTGGATCAAAGAGGTGATCGAAAAGGGAATCATGGGGAAAATCTTCATGGTGCAGCTCAACTGCTACTGGAACCGTGACAAGCGTTACTACAAACCGGGCGGATGGAAAGGGACACGCCACCTTGACGGGGGTACGCTTTTCACCCAGTTCTCCCACTTCATCGACATTATGTACTGGCTTTTCGGTGATATTGAGGACATCCAGGGGAAATTCCGCAACTTCAACCATGACGACACCATCGCATTTGAGGATACCGGCATCGTTTCGTTCCGCTTTGTCAACGGCGGGATGGGCTCCATCAATTACTCCACTGCGGTCTGGGACAAGAACCTGGAGAGCAGCATCATCATTATCGGAGAGAGAGGGAGTGTAAAGCTGGGCGGACAATACATGAACGAGGTGGAATATTGCCATATCGACGGGTATGAGATGCCGGAGCTTGATCCCGTGAGTCCGGCCAACGATTACGGCCAGTACAAAGGCTCTGCCGCCAATCATCACTTCGTGATTGAGAACGTGGTCAACACCCTGAAAGGACGCACCAGCATCACGACCAATGCGCTGGAGGGGCTCAAAGTTGTTGAAATTATTGAAAGGATTTATTCCATCAAACAGAATGGTTTATAGAAACAGTTATTGAAGATGAAGATATCAGAGAGATTGCAAAAGAGGGAAACAGCCCTGTCGGTGATTGGGCTTGGTTATGTTGGGTTGCCGATTGCGCTTGAGTTTGCCAGGAAGATGAGGGTAATCGGGTTTGACATCAAACCTGAGCGTATCGGGATGATGAAGAAAGGGATTGACCCCAGCCAGGAGCTTGGCCCTGAAGCCTTTGAAGGGTGTGATATTCTGTTCACCTCAAACCCGGAAGACCTGCGTGAGGCATCATTCCATATTGTAGCCGTACCCACCCCCATTGACGACACCAATATGCCAGACCTCTCCCCGCTGATCAGGGCATCAGAATCGCTTGGCAAAGTGCTCAAGGCGGGTGACACCGTGGTGTACGAATCCACAGTTTACCCGGGAGCCACAGAAGAGGAATGCGTTCCGGTGCTGGAGAAATTCAGCGGACTGAAATTCCCGGCAGATTTCAAGGTAGGATACTCACCTGAAAGGATCAACCCGGGTGACAAGGTGAACACCCTGACCAGTGTGGTAAAAGTTGTTTCGGGATGTGACGCGGAATCGCTTGAGGAGATTGCCACGGTTTACGAAAAGGTGATCACTGCCGGCGTGCACAGGGCTTCATCCATCAAGGTGGCAGAAGCGGCAAAAATCATCGAAAACACCCAGCGTGATGTGAACATCGGGCTGATGAACGAGCTTTCGATCATTTTCAACCGGATGGGCATCAATACTTATGACGTGCTTGAGGCGGCCGGCACCAAGTGGAACTTCCTGAAATTTTACCCGGGGCTTGTGGGTGGCCACTGCATCGGTGTAGACCCCTATTATCTTGCCTACAAAGCGAAAAAACTGAGATACCATCCGCAGATCATCAACTCAGGCCGTTTCGTCAACGACTCCATGGGGTTTTATGTGGCGAAGCAGACGGTGAAGAAGATCATTGCTGCCGGCAAACCGGTGCAGAATTCCAGGGTGCTGATCATGGGTGCCACTTTCAAGGAGGATGTGGCTGATATCAGGAACTCAAAAGTGGTGGATGTGTACCGCGAACTCCTCACTTACGGTGTGAAGGTTGACCTGGTGGATGTCCACGCCAACAGCGATGAGATGATGCACGAATACGGGATACAACTCCTTGATGCTCCCGGGCATGGTTATGATGCCGTGATCATTGCCGTGGCTCACCAGGAGTACAAGACCCTTGATGAAGCCTGGTTCAGGTCGATCCTGAGTGACCAGGGGATCATCGTAGACATCAAAGGTCTTTACCGCAATGCCATCAGGGAGACCGAATACTGGAGCCTCTGAGGTCTGCGGAAGGGTGATGCAGGAGGTACCTGCCGGAAAACCCGGTATGCTGACCAGGTGAAAATGTAATTATTGACTGATCAACATGGCTAAAATACTGATTACCGGCACTGCAGGATTCATCGGCTTTCATCTCACGAGGCGTTTGCTGGATGAGGGCTGGGAGGTAGTCGGGCTCGACTGCATCAACGACTATTATAACCCATCGATCAAATTTGACAGGCTCCGGCTGACGGGAATTGAGGCGGAGGGGCTGAAGGAAGGTGAATGGGCGGAATCGGGCCTGTATCCACGGTACCGGTTCGTCAGAATGCATTTGGAGTCGCGGGAGGCGATGCAGGCGCTGTTCAGGGAGGAGCAATTTGATATGGTTTGCCATCTGGCCGCACAGGCCGGGGTCAGGTACAGTATTGAAAACCCATACGCATACATTGACAGCAACCTGACCGGATTTCTCAACATCCTGGAAGGGTGCAGACACAACGGGGTACAACACCTGGTGTATGCCAGCAGCTCCAGCGTCTACGGACTGAACAGCAACCACCCCTTGTCGGAACACCGCGGGGCAGACCACCCGGTGAGCATGTACGCCGCCACCAAGCGGAGCAATGAGCTGATGGCACACACCTACAGCTACTTATACGGCATCCCCACCACCGGACTCAGATTTTTCACAGTCTATGGCCCCTGGGGCCGCCCCGACATGGCGCTCTTCATCTTTACTCGCAACATCCTGGAAGGGAAACCGGTACAGATCTTCAACCATGGCGATATGCTCCGGGATTTCACTTACATTGATGATATCGTTGAAGGGGTATTCAGGGTGCTGGAC
>JAWOGX010000066.1:0-6903 GCA_046496455.1 Bacteroidales bacterium
AGTTGGTGCAAAACTAGGCAGATGATACCCCTGTAATGTTAACAGGATGTTACGATTCCTTTAACATAAGGTCAATGAACAGATCAGGGGAAAGCCTACAGGTCGCTGATGTATCTCCACTCAAAAATTTCTTTATCATATTTCATACGGTGATCCGGCCATTCGATCAGTGATGTGTCGCCAAGAAGATCATTTACATTTTTTTTGCTGATGAGCTCATTGAATAACACAGCCCCGATTTTTCTAAGTTCTTTTGCATCGGCAACAGGTGTATTGAAAACCTCCTCAAATCCTGCAATGGATAACTCACCCTGCAGTCTGAACATTCCACCCACCCCACGGGTATTCCCCTTTACACTCCTGGCAGGTCTTGCAATGTAAAAGTAATGCGTGCTGTCGTCTCCGATATGATAGTACACAAAGTGATAGGCGTCTTTCTGTTGAATGTAATGCTCCCTGAACCTGGCATCGAAACGGGTAAGATGATCAGCAAGGGGAGGCTTTTTTCCGATAAAGGTGATGATGTTCACCAACAGGGTATCAGCGTTATCCTGATCAAAGAAGTTCAACACTGAATATTGGCCACCAAACTCTTTCAGGTCAAACTGTGGTTCAGCTTCTTTGTGCTCCTTGCTTCCTGAACATCCGATAAAGATGAGTATGGAAGCCACTAAAAACATTGTTTTGAATCGCATAATCATAAATATTTTGCCGGAGGCTTCAGCCTCCGGCAAGGAATGGATTATTCTTAATTGCCGGAGGCTTCAGCCTCCGGCAATTGATGTCAGATGCTAAAGCCTCCGGCAAAGGATATCACTACCAGTATTTTGCAATATGACAATTCCATTCTGCCCAGTTGGCTGTCCAGTCGTTGGAACCAACGGCACCGATAAAAGCTACCTTTTCAAAGAAAGAATCCGCTTTTGGCGTGTTGTCCCATTTTGCAGCATTGGCCAGTGCAGAACCTGTGTTCAGGATCACAGTCGGATTGCCGTCATCAAAGAGGGTGGGGCTGATACCGGCATCGGTCCATTTGTCCATGAGCTGGTTGTTGAAGGCGGCGCTCATGAAATGGTCTACCATCGCGGTGTCGCCACCGGGGAAGTTGGCATGGGCTTTCAGCGCAATACCCCTTGGGTTATTGGCGTGCTGGGCACCGTTTGCCGGAGCACCGGTAAAGATTGTTCCGGCTGAGCCGTAACCATTGCCACCCCAATGCTCAACACCGGCGAGGATTACATTTCTGATCTGCAGTTCGTTATCAAGAAAGGCTTGACCAGAACCTGCTTTGTCATCATCAATATAAAGGCCATTAGGATAGCCGGTCATAAAGGAGTTATAGATAGAGATTCTGGAGTTCCGCCTGAGCTGGGCTGCGTGCTGAAACTGCAGGTTGATGGGGGTTTCACGATTAAATTTCGGCCCAATGATCGAGATGTTGGCAAATACACCACTGGTCATTGGTGATGCCATGCTCCCACTACCATTGTTGTCCACTTCAAAACCGTTGGAGCCCGACTGGTCAGCAAGCATCTCCCCACGGATAGCGAGAACAAACTGTACCCTTCCAGAATATCCCAGATCCACATCAAGATCGTCATCAAGGCAACGGTAAGCGATCAGGTTTTTGGCATCAACAGTACCGCCGAACCATTCGTAAGCATCGTCAAGGCCATAAGAGCACATCACATTTTCTATGATTGTCCCTTTGCCAACACTACCCATGGTAAGTGAATTCACCTCTTCATTCGGGTTGATGGGAACACCGGCATATTCAATCCTCACGTACCTGATAATCCCTGAGTTGTCATTGTCATCATTGCCACCGTGAAATCCGCCATATCCCCCTTCAAGTTCGGTGGGCTGACCGGTTGCTTCGGTGATGTTGTTGCGGGCTTTGCCGCAAACAACGAGTCCACCCCAGTCACCGGGGTTCCTGAAACCGGGCTCCCTTTCGGAAGTCATTACAATGGGTTTCTCAGCTGTTCCATCTGCGAAAATCTTTCCGCCCATCTGAATGATAAGCGTTCCTTTGCTTGACCGTTCGCCGATAATCAGGGTGCCTGGCTGGATGGTCAATTCTGCACCGTCCATTACCCGCACAAATCCTTGCAGCTTGTAGATGCTGTCAGCACTCCATGTCACCTTGCCGGTAATTTGTCCGGAGACTTCTACCACACTTTTATCGGTGGGTTTATCGTTGTTGTTGTTGTTGTCATCCTCCTTGTTGCAGGAACTGATCACAAAAGCAACGGCCAGCATGGCAATCATAAGCAGGTTTAATCTTTTTCTCATCTTTTTTTAATTTGAGTTAATGTAATGGGTATTCAAATTTGATGGGACAAAAGTACCTGCTGCGTTTAAAGTTATTGTTATCCAATAATTAAGGAATGATTACAATTGCCGGAACTTTACGGTTGTTGTATTGTTGAAACATTGCCCGGTTATGTGTACTTTAGCGCCTCTGACAATATAAATATCCTACTGTCGTTCATTTGCCATCAAACAGCACCTGATGAAGAAGAGCATTCTTTTACCCATTTTTCTGATCATTGCCCATTCTGTGGTGATGGGGCAGAAGAGCAGCCAGCATGCCTTTCAGTTTCTCAACCTGGCAGCCTCACCAAGGGTTGCCGCCATCGGTGGAAGTTTTCTTCCCCTTGCCGACAATGACCTCATGCTTGCATTGCACAATCCGGCGTTAATCAATGCGGATATGCACAATCATCTGGGGCTTACATTTCTGGATCATTACGCCGGGATCAGTGCCGGGAATGTTGTTTACGGGCGAAACTTTGAGAAGTACGGCAGTTTTCTGGGAGGGATCAGGTTTATGCATTATGGAAATTTTCAACGGACAGATCCCACAGGAATGGATCAGGGGTCGTTTACGGCTTCAGATCTTGCGCTGACGCTTGGCTGGGGTCGGGCCCTCTACCCCGGACTCAGGCTGGGGGCTGATCTCAATATCATCCTTAGCAACTATGATGTGTGGTCATCGTTTGCCCTTGCCGCAGATGTCTCAGGGCACTATACAAATCAGTCAGGATTGTTTCAGGCCTCCCTGTTGGTCAGGAATGCCGGAAGACAGATCGACCGGTATGCCGTTGAGCGTGAGGATCTTCCGTTTGATATAGCTGCCGGCATCAGCCAGAAACTGAAGCATGCACCCATCCGTTTTTTTGTTCTGCTCAACACGCTTCATCACTGGGACCTGACTTACGAAGACCCTTTGAATCCTTCCTTTACCACTGATCCGATCACGGGTGAGATTCAACAGCCGGGAGAGGTCGTTTCGTTCCTTGACAAGGCGATGCGACATGTAATCGTTGGCATGGAGCTCATGCCCGGAGAAATGTTTCGCCTGAGATTGGGATACGATTACCGCACCAGGCAGGAAGCCGGTGTGAGGACAAAGATGGGTAATGTAGGCTTTTCCTGGGGATTGGGGCTGAAGCTGGGAAAATACCAGTTTGATTTCAGCCGCACCCGGAACCATATTGCAGGTGCCCCGAACTATTTCAGTATCAGAACCGACCTGTCGGCATTTGGCAAATAGCGGTTTACTTTAATCAGAGATAATCTTCCGGATCCTCTTCCACAGCCATGAAAGGGGCAACTGCCCTGTGAAAAATCCCATGGATCCAGGCGATGGCCATGCCATAATTGGTGACAGGAACCCCGGCATCGACCGCCTGCCGGATGCGGCCCACTACCTGTTTCCTGGTTAAGACACATCCTCCGCATTGCACTACCAGCGCATATTCACGAATATCCCTGGGAAGCTCTGACAAGCCCGTTACAACATCATATTCAAGTTTTTTCCCGGTGTAATTGCTCAGCCACCGGGGAATTTTCACCCTGCCAATGTCATCGCAGCTTACATGGTGTGTGCACGATTCCAGCATCAGTACCCTGTTGCCGTCCTGCAATCTTCCGATGGCGGGAGTCCCTTTGACATAGTTTTCGAAATCACCCTTGTGCCGGGCCAGCATAATGCTGAAACTGGTGAGCGGAATCTCCTTTGGGATGCTGGCATCAGCTTTCAGAAATACCTGGCTGTCTGTAATGGCCAGTTTCGGGAGCGGGCTCATCTTCCGGATGAAGGAATCCACTTCACGCTCCTTAACGACAACGGCAATGCAGTCATTATCGAGGATATCCCTTATCGCCTGTACCTGGGGCAGGATCATCCGCCCCTCCGGGGCTTCGATGTCTATAGGAGTGATCAGCAGTACAACATCCCCGTATGACAGAACATCGCCCAATAACGACCTTGAGTGGTACGCTGATTCAGGAATGCCTGTGCGGATAGCGGCAACCAGCAATTCCAGATGCTGCCTTGTCTTTGCGCTGAACTCCACAGGATCCAACCCGGTCTCTTTGGCCACCATTGCACGGGTTTCTTCATGAAGCCCCGAAAGATCTGATTTGTTATGGATTACGATAAACGGGATTTCTTTCTCCCTGAACCTATCGGCAAGATCACGCTCGGCGTCGCCATAAATATTATCAGCAATGACGAGCAGGGCGAAATCAATCGTCCGGAGTACCCCCAACGTAGCGGCAACCCGCTTTTTACCAAGCTCCCCCTCATCATCAATCCCTGCAGTATCTACAAGGATGACTGGTCCAATGCCAGGAATTTCCATTGATTTTTTTACCGGGTCTGTGGTAGTGCCCGCAAATTCATCAACAATGGCAATCTCCTGCCCGGCCAGGGCGTTGATCAGTGAGCTTTTCCCGAAATTCCGCCTGCCGAAGATCCCGATATGGGGTTTGGTATCTTTCCCTTTTGCCATTTTTGCTATAATTCTTTCAGTGAGAAACCCAGCTTGAGTAGTTCTTTTGGTGCCAGCGCTGCTTCCAGTTTGTTCTTGTCGATCAGTTTCAGTTTATCATTGGCTTCAAATACTGAGCACCCTGCCTCCTTCATCAGTCGCGCAAGCAAAGTTGCCTTGTGATAACCAATTATTGGTACCAATGCTGTAGTGATGGAACTGTTGCGGTAAAGTTGCTCCGTAGCGGTGTCCGAATCCACTTCAAGACCTTCAAACAGATTTGATTTCATCGTTGCACAGGCACCGGTGAGGAGCTGCAGCGAGTTCAGCAGCGCATCCCCGATCACAGGCAGATAAGCATTCAGTTCCAGGCATCCTTGTGCCGAAAGCGTGGTAACGACCTGATCATTTGCATATACCCTGTGAGCAACACTGATCACGTATTCAGGGATAACAGGATTGACCTTTCCCGGCATGATGGAACTGCCCACCTGTTTATGCGGAAGGTGCAGCTCCCCACTGGTCAGATCAGACGCAAGCAGCCTGAGGTCTCCGGATATTTTTTCAAGGTTTACCGCCAGGGATTTGACAACGGCATGTACCTCAACCAGCGCATCCAGATTGCTGGTTGTGTCGCTCATGTTTTCCGAACGGGTCACCGGCAACCCTGTGAGCTTTCGGAGTGCCGGCACAACTTCCATGATAAAAAACCGGGGGATAGCCATGCCGGTTCCTGTAGCCCCACCTCCAAGGTTAACCACTTTTATCCGTTCAAAACATTTCGAAATCCTCCACCAGTCCCGGGATAATGCATCAGAATAATTACTCAGCAAAAGTCCGTAAGAGGAAGGAACTGCCGATTGCATCTGGGTGTACCCGGTTCTCATCACATCACGAAATTCCCCCTCCTTCTGCTCAATCACGAACCGCAAACTGTTTATTGCCAGCTCCAGCTTTTCCAGTTCAAACATGGCAGCCAGTTTCAGGGAGGTCGGTATCACATCATTCGTGCTCTGAAACAAGTTGGCATGACCGGTCGGGTCTATCTGCTCATAATTTCCCGGTTTATCGCCGATGATTTCAAGTGCCCTGTTGGCAATGATTTCATTGATGTTCATGTTGATGCTTGTGCCGGCCCCCCCGCTGATCGCCGGTACAAGGAAATGTGCAAAATGCATCCCGGCGGAGACTTCATCCGATGCTTTGATCAGTGCCTCAATTACTTTCGGTTCTGGCAGTTGCCGGGTGAAATCTGTCTCCGGGTATTTTTCCCTTGCTGCTTTTCCCAGTAAATCAATGGTATGGTAACAGGCTTTTTTAACGATTCCGATAGCCTGATACCACGACTGGCTGAATAGGCTGCGGTCAGGGAAATTCTCCATTGCCCGGAGGGTATGGATGCCGTGAAGCGCCCCGGCAGGGAGCTCAGCTTCTCCCAGAAAGTCATTCTCTGTTCTCAGATCCATCACATGCTTTGATTTGCATCAAAGATACACGAAATGCCCATTTCCCCGATACCTTATTTTGATGTAACTTCGCATCCTGAACTGATAATTTTACTGTTATGCCAGACACCAGGAAAGGCGCCATCAATTCTATCTGGACAGATCGTTCTCTGCTTCAGGATATTGCTTACCGGCAAGTTGTTGAAGAGACCATTGCCGCGATGGACTGTGGGGATATCCGGGTTGCTGAACGGAATAGCGACGGATGGATCGTGAACGAATGGATCAAGAAAGCCATCCTGCTCTATTTTCAGATGATGGAGATGAAACCTTCATCTGCCGGAGTATTGGAGTTTCATGATAAAATTCCGGTCAAGAACGATTATGCAACGCTTGGCATCAGGGTAGTGCCCCACGCAGTAGCACGGTATGGGTCTTATATTGCTCCGGGAGTGATTATGATGCCTTCCTATGTCAATATCGGTGCTTATGTGGATACCGGAACCATGGTGGATACATGGGCCACGGTGGGGTCCTGCGCCCAGATTGGAAAGAATGTACACCTGAGTGGTGGTGTTGGCATAGGGGGAGTGCTGGAACCTTTTTAAAGAAGCATTTAATAACAGCCATTTTAGTTACGCACGATATTGAAGAAGCCATTACTATATCCGACCGCA
>JAWOGX010000233.1:0-3311 GCA_046496455.1 Bacteroidales bacterium
ATTGATCGATCAACTTCCTGATTATCAGATTTGGTTTCCTGATTACAGCGGAAGCCCATTGGATCAGAACCGTCGTTTTCTCTTCCGGGGAGAGAGCCCAGTGGATGCCGGACCGGTGCAAACGTGTTGTAAGTGTATACAAAAGAATGGCAGCAGAAACGCTGATATTCAGGCTTTCTGTGAATCCAACCATCGGAATCCTGACGTACATATCGGCCATGGCTGAAGCCTCTTCAGATAAACCGGTTAACTCGGTGCCGAAGAGCAGGGCGATAGGTTGGTCGAGGGGAATGGATTCCGGTGTAAATTCATTGGTATGGGGTGAAGTGGCAATGAGCAGATATCCCCTTTTTTTTAATGCGCTCAGGCAGGGGACTGTATTGTGAGGATGCCGGTTGTGTTTTTCCACGTTCAGCCATTTTGCAGCGCCCAGTGCAACATCCGGGTTGACCTCAAAAGTGTTTTCGTTTTCGATGATGTGGACCTCCTGGATCCCGAAACAATCACAGGATCGCAGAACCGCACTGGCGTTGTGTGGTTGAAATATGTCCTCCAGGACTACCGTAATGTGGCGGGTCCGGTGTGCAATATGGCGCGAGAATCTTTCCTGTTTATTTGCTGAGACAAAGGTCAGCAATTGTGTCAGAATCTTCTCTTTCTCTTCCTGTGTGAGATGTGTGGGACGTGTGTTCGGCATTGATATCAAGTTGAATGATGGGAAAGCGAAAGTAAAAAAAAGTTGTCTGTTCGGGATGTATAAAGAAAAAAACTAATTTTGCAGCTTCAAAACAGCATTAAATTTCCCCTTTATGACCGCAAAAAAGGTTGATACGACAAAGACCGAGGAACGTATTCACTCTGTGGAAGAAGCATTGACGCGAACTGAGGAATTCATCGAAAAGAACCAGAAAATTATCCTGATCGTGGTTGGTGCCATCATAGTCATCGTGCTTGGTTTTTTTGGCTTCCGGAAATATTACCTGGAACCACTGGAAAAGGAGGCTCAGGAGCAGCTTTTTATGGCTCAGATCTATTTTGAGCAGGACTCCCTTGCACTGGCATTGAACGGGGATGGCAATTACCTTGGTTTTTTGGATATTTCTGATCAGTACGGTATGACCAAGGCAGCAAACCTGGCGAACTATTATTCCGGCATCTGTTACCTGAAAACCGGTGATTATCAGTCGGCCATCGATTATCTGGAGGATTTTGACGGAACAGATGAGGTGGTGGCTCCCTTAGCCCTGGGAGGTATCGGGGATGCCTACATGGAACTCGATCAGCCGGAGAAGGCTGTAAGTTATTACAAGAGAGGTGCTGATAATAGCAAGAATGAATTGACGGCACCAATGTTGCTCATGAAAGCCGGAATAGCTTATCAGATGCTTGGAAAGTATTCTGAGGCGCTGGATATGTACAAGCGGATCAAATCGGATTATCCACGCTCATTTGAGGGGGTACAGATCGATAAATACATCAGCTACACAGAGAGCAAAATTGCTCAATAACAGCTATTTTTTCATTCATTGAACGCCAATCCGCGCATTGTTTTTTATGGAACTCCTGATTTTGCTGTTGCATCCCTGGATGCCCTGTTGAAGTCGGGCCACCAGGTTGTTGGTGTTGTTACTGCACCGGACAGGCCTGCTGGTCGCGGACTACACCTTTCACTACCGGCAGTTAAGCAGTATGCCCTGTCGGCCAACCTTCCCCTGTATCAACCCTCCAGCCTCAAAAGTGACCTGTTTGTATCCCAACTGCGCGAACTGAAGCCCGACATTCAGGTTGTGGTGGCTTTTCGTATGCTGCCGCGTATCATTTGGGAGATGCCCCCATTCGGGACTTTTAACCTGCATGCTTCGCTGTTGCCGCAGTACCGGGGCGCTGCACCCATCAACTGGGTTTTGATCAACGGAGAAGAGGTGACCGGTGTAACCACGTTTTTTATCAATGAACAGATCGACAGTGGGGAGATTTTGCTGCAGGAGGCTGTTTCGATCGGATTACAGGAGACGGCCGGAGAGTTGCACGACCGGTTGAAGGAGGCAGGGGCGCGATTGGTGGTAAGTACCATTCGGGAGATTCTGTTTGAACAGATTATTCCGGTGGCACAACGAGAGGTGACTGGTTGCACTGAGACCTTGCATCTGGCTCCGAAGATATCGAAAATGGATACGATGATCAACTGGAATGAGCCCATTGACAGGGTGTTTAACCGCATCCGTGCCTTTATTCCCCATCCCGGCGCCTCAACGGTCATTCCTCTTCAGGGAGAAGAGCTTCCTGTTAAGATCCTTAAAGCCGAAAAAGGGATCTCTCCGGAATATTCCGGGAAAGTGGAACCGGGGCGACTCATAACCGACCGGAAAACATATCTCTATGTTTGTGCACAGGGGGGATACATTGATATCCGAACCATTCAACCAGCAGGTCGAAGTACCATGCAGGTGACTGATTTCTTGAATGGATTTGGAGGAAAATTGTGCTGAAACCCTTGATGCAGCTGGTTTCTCGTCCTCAGTTATTAACAAAAAACCTGATTTATTAACATTAATGGTGGTTTTGAGCGGTTGACCGTTGACAAATCCAGTAAATAGTGTATATTTGTGATGTCTTAAAAAAATGAGTATTCACGTTAAAGAAAAAAAAATGAACAAGGCTCAATTAATCGAAGCGATTGCAGCAGATGCAAAAATGACGAAAGCTGATGCCAAGAGGGCACTCGAAGCTGTAGTTACTGCCACAACCAAAGCGCTTGCCAAGGGTGACCGGGTTGCGCTGGTTGGATTTGGTTCTTTTGCTGTGTCAAAAAGGGCAGCCCGCAAGGGACGTAACCCACAGAATGGCAAAGAGATCAAGATTGCTGCGAAAAAAGTCGTAAAATTCAAAGCTGGTGCCGAACTTGCAAAGAAAGTAAAGTAGGCAGGTTTATTCACCATGAGATGAAAGGCAGCTCAACGGGCTGCCTTTTTTTTTTAGTATAAACCGGTAAGGAAGAGCGGCATCTTCTCCGGCATAATCAACCCCAATGCGAGGAGTGATCTCGATCATGTCTCCGGAAACCGTTTGTCTGGTATCCTCCAGCCAGATAGCAGGAATCTTGCTGTCGATAGCAGGATTAGTGAGGTCCATGCCCGAATTTCTGTAATGAATTCCGAGCAGCATTGAGACCTTTCCCGGTCCGTTCATCATGGTTTCATTCCAGGTTGATTTTCCGGAACGTTCCAGCATCAGTGGCTGACAGGATTCAGGGATGATACCTCTTATCAGAACAGCGTGAGGCTGGTTCATCTGGTTGGTTACGACATTGA
>JAWOGX010000158.1:0-6265 GCA_046496455.1 Bacteroidales bacterium
GCGGGATGTGTTGTCGCGCATTTTCTATGGGTCGCGCATCTCGTTGAGCGTGGGGTTGGTCGGCATTGCCGTCAGCTTTGTTCTGGGGTTGGTCCTGGGGGGCATCTCAGGGTTCTTTGGCGGCGTCATCGATGAAATCATCCAACGGGTCATCGAAGTGATCACGACGATGCCGACGATTCCGTTGTGGATGGCCTTGGCCGCCGCGCTGCCCCGTGAATGGCCGCAGTTGCGTATCTACTTTGCCACTACCCTCATCCTCTCCATCCTCGGCTGGACGGGCCTGGCGCGGACCGTGCGCGGGCGGCTGTTGAGCATGCGCGAGGAAGATTTCGTGCTGGCGGCCAAGCTGGACGGCGAAAACGAATGGGCCATCATCACCCGCTATATGATACCGGGTTTTGCCAGCTACATCATCGTCTCGCTGACCGGGTCGCTACCCGGTATGATCCTCGGCGAGACGTCGTTAAGCTTCCTGGGCATCGGCTTGAACCCACCGACGATCAGTTGGGGTGTGATGTTACAAGACGCCCAGAATATCATGAATGTGGCCCACTATCCGTGGTGTATCACCGTTGACCCGCAAAAAACAGGGGGAATCACCCATCTGGACATCATGAACAAACTGGCAGAAGACAACATTGAATCGCGCCACATCTGGAAACCGATGCACCTCCAACCGGTCTTTGCCTCATCTCCTGCCTATATCAACGGCATTTCCGAAAAGATATTCAACCAGGGCCTCTGCCTCCCGAGCGGAAGCAATATGACAGAGGAGGATCTTGAGCGGATTGAAAGGGCCCTGAAAAGTATTGGTATGATCTGATGTATAAATCAGGAGAAAACATCTCATTGTTTCTTAACAGTACCCGAACTCTGAGTATGTCTTTCTAATCTCCTTTCTTCAAAGACCAGAGAGATAGCATCAGAAAGATTTTCCCGTGCCTCATCTATCGTATTACCCTGTGTATTAATACCAGGAATTTCTTCGATATAGGCAATATAACCGCCATCAGCACAGGGCTCAAAAACAGCAGTCATCTCTATTGTTTTCATTTAGATATTGTTTTTACAAAAATACTACAGATTTTCTTGTGAATAATTATTAAACAACACTGAGAAGTGATTTGAAACAATGGATGAATAATATTCACTCCCATTTCAGCGGAATTGGAATATTTTTGCAGGCTGATAAGTTATTCATCTGTTGACGCTGAAAATGTCAACTGCACAACAAGAATTCCAAGCTATGAAGTGGCCAGATAGAAAAAATCTTATTCTGATCATCCTGCTGCTGAATGTGTTCATGGCTAAGAGTCAGCAGGATTCCCTGCCCAACGGAGGTGTCGGTAATGATCTCCCGGGGAGGGTCAGGTTCACTACAGAAGAGGCCTCTGAATATCTCAGCAGGATATTGCAGGAGAACCACCTTTGGGACCAGGACAGCGGCCAGGTGCGCCTGATGCTGATCCGGCTGATGGAGCAGTATCGTGAACCTTATGACAGCATCACGGTAAAGCTGGAGGAAGTTTCTTTTGAGCCCTTATTCCGGCAGGCAGCCACATCCATCAGGCACGACACCTTTCCGCTCCGGTGGTTGAATCCCAACACATTCATCATAGACACAACAGCCCTGGAGAAGGATCCTCTGGTACAGAAGACCAGCATCATCTTCCGGGGGCCACACTGGGCATCCATTCCCCAGGGCATTGCCAGGGACAGTATGCTTGCCTGGTTCAATCAGGCTTTCCGTGGCACTGACACGGTCTCCGAGATGGTGATCGACACCGCGTATCTTGTCCGGAAAGGGGTACAGATATTCCGTAAGGAAGGGGCAACCGTGACACCATCACCGGTGCCGGAGGGTGACAGCAGTGTGGTGCGTTATCTTTCCGATTCATCAAAAATGGTGGTGATCAGGGAGCGTCATCCGCTGGTGGAAGGGGTGGGTGCAAACAACATCCCCCGCGATCCTGTGAAGATTCACGGGGATTCGCTTCAGCGGGCCGTGGAAACGCTTCAGGCATACATTCACACCAGGGACTCGGTGCAAATCTGGTTCAGGGATCCGGGTGGCAGCAAAGTACCCTTCTGGATGAGGGATAGCAGGGAAGACCTGTTCAGGTATTGGCTGAAGAACAGTGTCAATGACTCCATTACCCTTTGGGTAGGCAACCCTTCAAAGCATGTCCTGTCATTGCTGCTGGAAGAGGGTGTTGACCTGAAACGGCCCGAAAAGAAGAGTGCGGACGATATCCCGCTTACGAACATCCAACCAGCAAAAACCCTTGCCAGGATCAAGCCGCTGGAGGAGGCCCCATACTCCTGGAAGCATGGTATCAACAGCTCGGTATCCCTGAACCAGAACCACCTGTCAAACTGGTCGAAAGGGGGCGTAAGCTCCTTCTCTTCTATGGTTGATGTGCTTGCCAAAAGCGATTACACCCACCGGAAAAAGGACGAACAATGGAATTCCAGCGGAAGGCTCCGTTATGGCAGCATCCGCACCAAAGAGCAAGGGTTCAGGACCAGCAACGACATCCTGGAAATCAACTCTCAGTTCAACAAAGTAATGAAGGAGAAACTTGATTTCAGTGCGCTGCTGTACATGAAAACCCAGGTTGCCAGGGGGTACAACTACCCGAATGATTCGGTGGTGGTTTCGAAATTCCTCAATCCCGGTGCTTTTACCATTGGCATCGGGGCGGAATACAAACCCTGGGAAAAGACCCGGATTACCATCACCCCTTTATCGTACCGGAACACCTTTGTTTTGGACACCGTCAATATCAACCAGGAACTGCACGGCATTGAAGCAGACATGCTATCAAGGCAGGAGTTCGGAGGGCAGTTGCTGGTGCGGCATAGCATGACAATCCTTGAGGGGCTGGAGGCAACAACTTCTGCAAGGTTCTTTTCCAGCTATCTTAACAAACCCCAGAACATAGATGTGGACTGGGAGTTTTCGCTTGAGAAGAAAATCAACTGGTATTTTACCATCCGGCTCAACCTTCACATGATCTATGATGATGATATGAGGTTCCCGGTGATGGATGTTGACGGGAAACCTGTTCTCTGGCCTGATGGCCGTCCGAGGACTGCTGCCAGGCTCCAGCTGAACGAATTTCTGGGTTTGACCTTAAGTTTCAGGATCTGATCAGGATTATTCGCCCGGGAAAGGGGTGCCACCTGGTTTGATCGGGATGCGAAGTGATCGGGCAAGCTGATCCAGCTTAATTTTCACGACCGGATCTGCCGGCTGTTGTTCCCATGCTTTGTTCACCCAGTATTCCGCTTCCCGGTAAGCTTCAAGGGACCTGTCTTTCTCATCCCTGACCGCCGTACTTGAGGTCAGTGTCCTGGTGTTTTCCTCGATCTCGACCCCGATGTTATAATAGCAGGTGGCAAGATTCAGGCTGATCTCAGGTTTGTCCTGTGCCCGTGCAAATGCCTTCTTGTATGTCTCAACGGCTTGCACAAAACGACCGGTTTTCTGGAGGACCAATCCTTTGTTGTAAGGAATGAGCCACGAAACGGTATCCTTTGCCATAGCCTGTTCAAGCAGGGTGACTGCCCCGGTGACATCCCCGGACCGGAACAACAGGCCTGACATCATCAGTACCAGGCTCTCTGGATCGCTGTAATGATCTATCCCCTGGGAAAGAACCTTTATCGCTGCTGTGGTATCTCCGGCAAAAAGGTGAACCTCTGCCAGGAGATGGGTCACATTGGCAGAAGTGCGGTGAGCGTGGAGGCGCCCAAGGTACCTGACGGACTTCTCCCAATCACGGGCCTGGTAAGCTGCCAGACCTGCGTTATAGATCAAACCTGTATCGACTCTTACAGAGAGCAAGGGATTCAGCGTGATCCGCAGTGCCTGTTCATAGGCCCTCAATGCTTCCCCGTATCTCTTCTCACTGTAATGCTTCTCCCCTGCCCCCTGGAACTCGTTTGCAAGGTAGATCAGTCCCGGAATGATCTGCCGTTCAGTCCTGCCCACCTTATCCAGCGAAAGGGCTTTCTCATAGGATTCGTATGCAACAAAAAGCTGGTCAGGGTAAAGCTCCGTCAGTTTTAAGTCATTCTTCTTCATACCAGCCATATATGCAGACTGGCACAAGAGCCCCCGTGCATACCAGGTCCTCGCCCGTTGGGCAGTGCGTGGGTCATTCACCAACTCCTCCACCAACCCTTTGGCTTCTGAATATTTGGCCGTTTCAATGAGGTGAAAAACCGAAATAAGTTTCCTTTGCTGCAAAGGTGGCATCACCGTGCAACCTGAAATCACCATTGCGAAAATCAGCAATCTTTTCATGCAAACTCCCGACCCGGATGGAACGCGGGCCGGGAGGCTGCAAATATACATGAAATCATTGGACGATTTTATACACCAGCCCGTTAAGACGTACCACCACCTGCTTGTCAAAAGTCATCAGCTGGTTCATCTCCTGGCTGTTCTGCCGTGAGAGTTCAAACCACTCATCTGTGAACTGCCTCACCTCCTTTGCGGCCGTGAGGTCTTTCTCAGAAAGGGTGCCGTCAACCCAGGTGTCACTCTTATAGTAAAATGCCCTTCCTCCGACATTCTTCACCGTTTCAACCACCTGCACCTGCCCTGCAGCATCTTCATACTGCGCAACTCCTGCTGCCACAGATTTTGTGTTGCTCTTCATCACCGATTTGTTCTCACGCTGATTCACGGCACGCGCGCCGCTCACCTCCTGCAACTGCTGAAGTTGCTCCGTTGTCTGCCTGGTGGTGATCTGGGTATCGTATATATTCACATCCTCCCTGGCAAGGAAAGAGGTGTATGGGGTGATGATGCCATATTTACGGCTCAGCTCGGTCAGGGAGTTCACCAGTTCAGGGTTATGGCCGTGGAGGTCGATCTGATCTATCAGGTAACCGATCTTACGGGTTGCCCAGATGGATTCGATGTGGGCATATTCCGGATTCTCCCCTTTGCCTGAAAACACCACATCGTATTCGAACCGCTTCACCTCACCGAAAGAGTTCCCTTTGAGGATGATTTTCGTCTTTCCGGCACGGGCATACCTGCCTGCTATCTCAATCTGGCTCCCTTCAAAGAAATCGGGGATCCTCACCGGATACACATCCGAAACCACCGAAGATGCAATCTCAACCGAAATATCCGTAAGTACAGGGGTCTGGATGCTTTTATAGAATTCCGATACGGCAATCTCGAGGTTCTCACCGGGTTTCACATAGGTGACCGACCCGCCGTGGTCGGCACTGATTCTGTCGAGGAGACGGGCATTCACATCGTAGCCCACGCCAAAGCTGTAGATCCTCGCTTTGGTTTTGTTTGCAGACATGGCGTTGGAAGCGATCCTCCCCTCATTGGTCTCCCCTACGGTTGGCATTCCATCGGTGAGGAAGAGGATATACTGCGGCCGGGATCCCTCACTGGCAAAGGAAAGAGCCCTCCCAAGGGCGTCATTGATGTTGGTCCCGCCACTGGCAGAGATCGTGTTCACATACGATAGTGCATCCCGAATGGCTTCCGGTGAGGAAGGGATCATTTTATTCTGGTAGATGTTGATGCTGCTTTCGTACACCACCAGGTTGAAGCGATCTTCACTGTTCAGGTTATTGATGATGAACTCTGCGGCCTTTTTGGCCTGCTCCATTTTCTGACCGGACATTGAGCCCGATTTGTCAATCACAATAATCACATCCTTAGGCACTTTCCTGTCGGCCCTGGTCTTGATATCAGGATTGATAAGCATCAGGAACGAACCGGTGCTCTCCCCTTCGGCCATGTAACTCATCAGGCTGACACTCACTTCCTGGGCACTCGGGCTGAAATACAATTTGAAATCCTGCATTGGCAGGGAGTTCAGCTCAGTCCAGGTCACCACCACCTTTTTCGCGACTGTTCGGTCGAGATGAACTTTGTGCGTGGGGCTGAAGATATTCCTGAGTTCCTTATCCGACGTAATGTTGGCAGTAAACTGCACCTTCCCGATCCTGTCATTGGAGAACTTCTGCGTACCGAAGGGGTATATAAACTGGATGTTTCCCCCCTTCTGGCTGCAGAGGATGGTGTATTTCAGGGAGATGGTCCTGGTCCTGCCGGCAGGTACGGGAAATACGGAGGTGCGGTACAGGCCATAACCCGCATACTCCATGAGTGCTGGATCCTGCTTGCGCCTGACAATGCTTTCGTAGATGGAACGTGCCTCATCCCGGTCGAGGAGGGCGCCCGGCACCTCCTTCCCGTCAACCATCAGAATGAAATTCT
>JAWOGX010000235.1:0-6883 GCA_046496455.1 Bacteroidales bacterium
CAAGCCGTGCCTTGGTCAGCTGATCAACGGCTTCGTAGGTCAAAGTCCCGGACCTTGACACAATCCCCACTACACCCCGCTGGTGAATAAACCCAGGCATGATCCCTACCTTGGCTTCTCCCGGTGTGATGATCCCCGGGCAGTTGGGACCGATTAACCTGCTGCCGGTGCAACGGAGGTATTCGTTGACCTTGATCATGTCTTTCACCGGAATGCCTTCAGTAATACAAACGATTATCCTGATTCCGGCATCAGCAGCTTCCATAATGGCATCAGCGCCAAAAGCGGGTGGAACGAATATCACCGATACATCTGCCCCGGTTACCCTGACAGCCTCTGATACAGTGTCGAAAACCGGCCTGTCGAGATGTAGCGTCCCCCCCTTGCCAGGGGTAACTCCGCCAACCACATTCGTCCCGTAATCAATCATCTGACCGGCATGAAAGCTCCCCTCCTTCCCGGTAAAACCCTGCACAATGATTTTTGAATCCTTATCGACAAGAATGCTCATAAAATATTGATTGACTTATGGTTTAAAAATCAGTTTGTCATATTGAACCGCCCCGGCAATTTCACTGCGAAGGGTGTATACCCCGGAAGGAAGATGGCCTGCATCAATCCTGTGACGGTTTGAACCTGACTGGCATGGAAGCATAAATTGCCCGACCTGACGACCTGCCGCATCAAACAACCTCATGTCCATGTCACCTGCTGTATAGGTGTCTACTTCAACCGTGAAATGCCCTTTGGATGGATTGGGATAAACGGAAACCAACTTATCATGATTCAGTTCAGCAACGCCTGTCGTGATGCTGATCATCTCTGATGCACTGTCGGTGCCGCAACCGTTGACTGCAAAAAGCTTTGCCTGGTATGTTGATGGAACCTGGTAAATATGGAGGGGCTGTTCGAGCGTGCTGTAATTCCCGTCCCCAAAATTCCAGAGGTACGTATCCGCATCCTTTGAAAGATTGCTAAACTGCACCTGGTTGGTGTTCAGAGTATAAACAAACTGACTGACAGGCAATAACGAGTCAGAGATAATGGCATCCACCTGCACCCTTGGACTGATGCATGATTCCTCCTGGATCTCCCAATCGTAGAAGTAGTAGTAATATCCTGTCGGATTTGAAGACGCGCTGGAGGAATGGATGCTGAGCACGCCCGGGATTACATAAGGATAATTCAATCCTGAGGTGTTCCGATAAAGATTGGGGCTGCCTGTACCCACCAGCCGAAGGTTTGTGCCTGTGGGTACATCAAAATTGAGGGTGATCCTGCTGGTGCCCGCCGGTATGTTGATGGTGGTGGTCAGAAGAGTGGTCCCGGCACTGTTTCTCAGGGCAATGGTCCTGTTCCCTGCTGCCTGGGCATAAACCCTGACCGATGTAATTCTGAAAGGTTTATAGGCATCAAAAACAAGATAGTGCTCGTAGGTGAGGTATGCACCATCCCCTGTGTTATTGTATTTTCCGGCATACTTCAAGGGCAATGCAATTTCATTTTCAACATAATACGATGTTGTATTCTGAAGGATCGGAGTGGTAAAGGTGGCTCCGGTAGCAAGGCTGGTTCCGCCGGCCGGAACGGAAAACCAGTTTATCTTTCCACCTGCGTTTGCCGTAAGGGTCACCGTGCCTGCCTTGCAACGTGTTACTGAAGGGGCAAGCGGTGGAGTTGGCATATTTACATTGATCAGTCCGTGCATCATTATTGAATCGGAACCAAAGGCATTTGTGGTCACGAGGGCTACATCGAAAACCCCATTCTGAAGGTACTGGTGCTGGGGATTTTGTTGTGTTGATGTGTTTCCGTCGCCAAAGTACCAGAGCCATGCACCGGGACCGTTGAATGAGAGGTCGGTAAAAGAGTATTCACCCAGGCAAACGGATGAATCCGAGACGATGAAATTGGCCATTGGTGCACTGTTGGGAAAGGCGCACTGGAAAGTGAGGCTGAAACCGGAGAAGGTGTTGCTGGCATTGGATGTTTGCTGCAGTGTGATGCTGCCGGTGGTGGAGGAAATCATCCCACTGGTCCCTGGAAGGGAAGTGCCTGTAAAGGTTCCGATGAGGGGGGATGAGATGTTGGGGCCATCATAAACTTTCAGGTAATCGGCACCTCCTTCGAAATTGAAGGAATGGAACAACAGGTTCACGGTGGATGCACCGGACGGTGTGATGGTAACCGTTCCATTGGTTGAATTGGAGTAGTTCTGATCTCCTCCATCATCAAAAAGCATCCCTGTGCAGTTGGTAATCAGATCACTGCCTGAAGTTGGTACCGTGAACTTGCAAAGGGAGTCCATGACAAAGGTGGTGGTGCTGGAATGATTGGCAGTGCCGGTCACTACCAATGAAACATTTTTGGTCCCGGGTGTGGCATAACTCACTACGTGCGGGCCAGGACCTGTTGCTGTGGCAGGATTGGCGCCTGCGCCGAAATTCCAGGCATAACCGGTGATCGTTCCGGTGCTCAGATTGGAGAAGGTCACCGGATTGGCAAGACAGTAATTGATAGCCTGGTGTTCAAATTTTGACTTCGGGCATCCACCTGTAATGATAATGGTATCGATATAAGGGATGGTGTTCGTATCGGAAATAGTCAGGATAGCATAGGTTCCGGACAGTTGCGGGAAATGCAGGATCAAAGCTCCACTGCTGAGGGTTCCTGTGCTTACAAGCTCCCCGTCAACCATCAGGGTTGCCATGCCGGAAAAGGATGTTGTGCTGAAGATGGCCAGCGTGGTATCTGAACCACACTGCAAGGTAGCGGGATGGCTGGCAGTAATCTGTACCGGCTTACGGGTATAAATGCGCATCGAAGGGTCACCGAAATAATGAAAAAGTTCGTTGGTATACTGATGCGTCCCCCAGGTTTGTGTCATCCTGATCAATCCGTGATTGGCCACATCCCCCATAGTGAAAATCTTTGGATGCGCAGGTGGGTTCACAAGGGTGGTTCCCCCTGAGCCGGTGAAAACCGGTATGCAACCAGGTGCTGCCCAGATGGCGTCAAAAATCCCGAAGGCGAGCGCATCGTTGTAGCCACTCAGGCTCACTTCTGCGTGCCCAAAAACACCAACGGCACCGCCGGGGTATTTCCGGAGGAATCGTTCTGAAAAACACTCACCATAATAGTACTTGCCTGTCAGGCAATTGATGGTCATTACAATAGGCGTCTTATTCCCGTTGGTCAGCGCACTGACATTGGTGCTGGAATAGGCCGGGTCACCCCATCCCGACTCATAGCCATGATCACGGTGCATAATGTAGAATGCTCCGCTGTTAATTGCTGTGTTGATTTGCGTGGCATTTCCGGTCCAGGGGAAAGTGGGTTTGCGAAGGTACAGGGGGATCGGTTCACCGGCTGAATAGAGACTATTGTTCCAGTTGGTAGGGCTTACGGTAGATTCGGTGTAATAGATCCGGGTTACATCATAGCCCTGAATATTCACCATATAATTCCGGATCTCTTCAGCAGTCTGGGCAAAACGGCGTTCGGCATAACCGTTCGAAAGATGCTGGAAATAGGCGGCATGAACAGCTTTCGCGTAGAACAGGGAATCTTCCGGTGGATTTTTTTCATACTGGATGATTTTGTTCACCACGTTGTTGGCTTCTGTGGCGGTGGACACTGAGATTCGCCCTTTGGCCATATCGGCCACAAAATCGTTGCCCGGCCCGGTACAGACAAAATACTGGTCAGTTGCGTAGGTACCGTAGGAACCATTGATCACCTGCCCGGGGATATCGGGATGGTCACCGATGATCAGGAGGAAATCAGGCTTGGGCGTCCAGGCATTATAGCGGCTATGCACCGCTGTTTCGACTGCTGCTGAGCTCATGCCGGTACCATCGACTATCTCCACGATATGACCCATTTGCTGCTTCCATTCAGCAAGCTGCTGGGCAGCAGCCATGTAATTGATATGGGTAATGATAATGTAATCAGGCGTGGCAGGCACATTGAGCAACTGTGAACTTTTCTGCGATATTTCCTTTGAAATCGACCCACCATTGAGGAAAGGTCTTGCCACCAGTCCTAACCAGTGTTCCGAATGCTGGTTCAAATCAAGAAACCGTGTTCCGCCTGTAAAAGATACTTCAAAGACCAGTTCTGTATAAACCCTGATGATTTGCTGAACCGGGTTGTATTGTACAGGATGGATCACAAAGACACCGAACCCGAGCTCGCGCCAGTAATGCATCCCCTCGAGGGAAACCTGCTCTGAAGGCCAGAACTGGTCCTGCCCGTAAAAGTCTTCATCAATCTCAAAATCAGGCTCGGGAGCACCATAGGTGTCGGTAGCAGGCTGAAGCGCCGGATGAACACGGTGTGTGACCGGCATATCAATAAAGGATGATTGTACAATCCTGACCTGCATGTCTGCCCCCTGCGGGATCGCAATGAGCTCCTGGTAACAGGGCAATGCCGGTTTCCCAACCTCTTTGGTATGCGTGAAATCTTTCATCCTGATGAACTGAAACACTTCGCCATCAACAGTGACAGGATGCGTCGTGATCCCGTCGAATTGCCAGGAGACTTCAATCCCCTGCAATCCACTGTCATTGATGGTGCGTGATGGTCCTGTTGCCGTCTGTGCATTGAGCACCAACCCCTGAATGGTTGCTGAAATTAGGAGCAGGATAAAACGGTTTAGCTTCATTAGAATGATGTTGATTATTGTATAATATTATAATTCAATCTGTTATCGCATATTTGTCCCACCCGCGGCAAGACCCGGCCAACCATATTCATTCCGTAAAAATAGATATTTTATTCTAATGAGGATTCATTGGCTTTTTTCAACTATCGCAGTATCTTTGAAACATGAACCTTGCAGACACCATCGCAGCGATTGCCTCTCCGCCCGGTATGGGGGCCGTTGCACTGATCAGGATATCCGGACCCGGCAGCCGTGATGCGATTGAGAAGATATTCAAAGCTGCCGGAACATCGCAATCTCAGGCTTCCCTAAACCATCAGAAAGTTGTTTTTGGCCATGTCATGGATGCTGATGAGGTGGTGGATGAAGTGCTGATGACCTGGTTTAAGGCCCCTCACTCCTACTCCGGAGATGATGTGGCAGAAATCAGTTGCCACGGTTCCGTGTATATCCAGGAGCGGATCATGAAACTGCTTCTCTCTTCAGGAGTAAGGCTGGCAGAACCTGGCGAGTTCACCTTCCGGGCGTTTATGAACGGGAAAATGGATCTGGCCCAGGCAGAAGCGGTTGCCGACCTAATCGCTTCGACGAGCAGGCACCAGCATCAGTTTGCATTGAAGCAGATGCGCGGAGGCATTTCTGACAAACTGAAAGAGCTTCGTGACAAACTTGTGGATTTTGCCTCATTGCTTGAACTCGAACTGGACTTCAGCCAGGAGGATGTGGCGTTTGCTGATAGATCATCCTTCCTTGCACTGCTCAAAGAGATTAAATCCGAAGTGATAAGGCTGATGGAATCCTTCAGTACAGGCAATGCTTTGAAACGCGGCATCCCGGTGGCCATCACCGGGCGGCCGAATGCAGGGAAATCCACCCTGCTCAACGCCATCCTGGATGAGGAGAAAGCCATTGTTTCAGAGATACCGGGCACTACCCGCGATGCCATTGAAGACACGATCATCATTGGTGATATCCCCTTCAGGTTCATTGATACTGCCGGGCTAAGAGACAACCCTGAATCTATCGAAGCCATGGGGATTGAAAAAACGCTGGAAAAGATCGCTCAGGCTGAAGTGGTGCTGTATCTTTTCGACATTGCCACAACCGGCATTGATGAAGTGAAGGAGGAGCTTGCTTCGCTGTCCGTAAGGCTTGGCAGCATCATTCCCGAAGCAGACCTTGAAAACAAAAAATTCATCCTTGTTGCCAATAAAATAGACCAGCTAGTGGAAATTCCGCACCATTTCAGGGATTATGCCGAGATGGAGGTGGTTTTTATTTCTGCCAAACGGCATGAAAACCTGGCTGATCTCACAGACGCTCTCATAAAAACGGTGGATGCATCGGCACTGCAGGAGCAGTTGGTCGTGACTAACCTGCGGCATTATGAAGCACTTCAGGAGAGCCGGCTGGCACTGGAAGAGGCCGGTAGCGCCCTGGAATCGCTTCTGCCAACCGACCTGGTGGCTGTGGATATCCGCAAAGCACTCTACTTCCTTGGCCTCATCACAGGTGAGATTTCAACAGAAGAGCTGCTCGGGAATATCTTCGGGAAGTTTTGTATCGGGAAATAAGTTAAGAGTCGAGAGTTGAGAGTTGAGAGTTGAGAGTTGAGAGTCGAGAGTCGAGTGTTCAGTGTTGACTCTCGACTGATGACTCTCGACTGATGACTCACTCCTTCAGGCACCTTACTGAAAACCCGTAGCTCTTGGGCAGATAATATCTGCCAATCTTGCTCTCGTTGTGTTTTATCTCTCTGTAATACATGTTATGGGATCCGTAAAAAGTGGAGATGCCGAGGAAGAAGCCGGCGAGGATCAGGAACACGCGCTCGCGGCGCGCGTGCAGGTGCGACGCCTCGATGGGGTGCAGCGCCTCGCTCACTCGGGCCATGCCGTGAGAATACAGGATCTCAGATCGCCACGGTTGCACTTCGAAAACGTTGAACGTTCAACGTTTGAACGTTCGAACGATTCTTGGAGCGGGCCCCTGCAAACTCCGGGCGGCGGCTTCCCTGGGACCTCTATTTGCGGGCGCGGCCCTTGAACAGGTCGACCGCGTTCCAGCCGATGACGTAGCCGGCGAGCGCGCCGCCGGCGGCGCCGAGCGGGCCGAAGGAGCGGTAGCCGGCGGCCGCGCCGACGGCCAGGAACACGAGCCCGAACAGGACCCGCAGGAAACGTACGGTCTCGAAGTCCATTGCCATGGTCGCTC